>NZ_FMXB01000003.1:48521-191561 GCF_900103415.1 Methanobrevibacter millerae | reverse complement strand
GTTCTATACCTTTTCCGCATTCAGGATTGAAAGAAAAGCCATCAGCGTTATCGTATCCAGTGTCGATGAAATATTTCTTAGAAGCCTTGTTTCAGCATTTGTTATGGGAGAAAGCATCTACTTCAACAACTGCAAGCTTGAACTCGACAAGGTAGAATTTTTAGAGAAAATCCCATTAATCAATGGGGAAGCTTCATTCATCACAATTTCACCGATATTTCTGTCCGATTGCCTGGTCATTGATAATCTTGGAGACATTCTTGAAGACATTCTCATTAAAAACTTTTGTGAATACTTCAATCTGGAAACGTGCAGGTTCTATTGCGACTTTTATTCCCGACATGACCATTACGGCACATACATCGAAGATAAGGGGCTTTTCAAGGACTATTACTACAACATTGACATTGTCATGAAGGGAAGTCCCGAGCTCATTGCATTTGCCTATGACGTCGGGCTTGGAAACAACAATCATCACGGATTTGGAATGCTGGACATATATTAGGTGTTTTAGATGAAAAATAATAATGATTCGAACAGGACTCTCATTCACTATCTGATTTTGGGATCAGTCGTCATGTTTCTTTTAATATTGTCTCCGATTTCATTTTTTTACGTCAAGAACATGATTTTCATTTTAGTGGTTTTGGGATTTCTGGTACTCTTTGCAGTAATATTCAAGGGATTCAAGAACGAAAACAGAAAGACATTAGACTTTCTTGAAAAGGATGTACCTACCGACGTTCAATTCGCATCAACGATTGATTATGAAGAAAAGAAGCTCTACAGTCTCAATGAATATGGTGACGGCGAATCTTCCAGATTAAAAAAGTTATAATGCATTTACGAGTTTAAATTTTTATTTTTTTTATTTCTTCTTATTTTAAGTAATATTTGATTTGAATTAATGCCCGCCAATAGCTATTCAAAACTCACTTTTTGAAATACTTGATATATATCACGGCCTAAAATCAGATTTTATTTCCAGATACCCCAGCATTAATTGAAAGTTCACTCAATTTAATGAAAAGAAAAAAGCAGGTATTAATTATATTAACGCAAACGTTAACTATTCAATAGCTAAAGCTAAAAAGCAAAAATCAGTTTCAAAAAATAGTTACGAGATTAAATTAAAAAAAAGTTTTAAAAAAAATAAATTGAAAAATAGCTAATTAAAGCTATTTTAAAATTATATTGTCTATATCATGTAGTCTATTAGCTAATACTTTAGCCCTTTCAATGTTAATGCCGCCTTTACCAATGGCTATGCGCTTATTGGTATTGTCTGTTGCAACAGCAGCAATTTTTTCTCCGCTTTTTCTGGTTGTTATCTTTACGCTCTGCAACTCAGCCGGAGATAAAATGTTTCTGACGAACTGTTCAGGGTCTTCATTGTATTCAATGACTTCTACTCCCCTGTCCACTGCTCTTTGAACTTTTGATACGGTACTTCCTCTCTTACCGATAGCTAAGCCCATATCGCCTTGCTTAACAACGAAAGTAACCTTATTGTTATCATCATCGATAATGCAATCCTTAACCATAGCTCCAGTCATGTTTTCAAATAAAGCTATGAATCTAATCTCACTTGCACCAAATTTAATAGACACTTAAATCTACCTCAAATCGTCTAATATAGTAGAATCTCCTGGATCGTTAATGATTAATGTAGCAACTGTAAATGGTTTACCACAAACAGAACCCAAATCGACACTTGTTCCGTCATAAACATGACAAGGGATTTCTGAGAGTCTTGCATAGTATTCAACATCTTCAAGGATATCTTTAGGTGCGTTCTGTGCGACAACAACAAGTTGACCTTTACCTAATTTTAAAGATTGAATTGATTTTTCAGAGCCTAAAGTCACATCACCAGTATCGACAGCAACTCTGATTCCTCTATCTACGTCCATCATCTAGCCTCCTATTCATTTTTTGCCATTTTGACACCGATTGATCCGGTACCAAGAGGTATTGGTTGTCCAATAATAATATTTTCGATGATACCAGTCAAGTCATCCACTTCACCGCGAATACTTGCGTTAAGCAAATGCTTACCGGTTTCTTCAAACGCTGCACGTGCTAAAACACTTGATTTTTCACCACTAATACCGTGTCTTCCGATTGATTTAACTTCACCTTCGGAAGTCATGATATCTGCAACTAACATAATGTGCCTTACGTCAACAGTAAGACCCTGCTCTGCGAGAGTATTATTCGCTTCGTTGATAATTGATTGACGAGCAGCTTCAATTCCTAAAACGTCTTCTATCTCACGGATACTGTTGGTAGTGGTTCTTTTAGGATCAATTCCAGGCATATCCAAAATTTCCTTAAGGTTGGATCCTTCAGTGTGAATGACCCATTCCTCATCCTTACGGATAATGACCTTACCGATCTTTTTGACACCACTGACCTGTAAATCACGGACCTTATCAGCCAACAGACGAAGTTCACGAATGATGTGATGAGGTTCCTTGCCCTCTTTCTGTTTAGGCTTGATAATTATGAGATTTCCGTTGATTTCCGGTTTCTCTTTCTTGAAGTCTGACTCGATTTTCTGAATAATATCCTCTTTGACGAGCCTTCTTTCGTCAATTTTCTTGTCTGACAATGTAGCTTCAACCTGCATTTCAGCGTAATTCAAATTGAATCCGTCTTCTTCGAGAATATCGTTTACAGTACTTTTACCAATCTTATTGGCCAAAGTCTTGACGAATTCCTCGTCGAAACGTTTGTCTTCCTCAAAGTAAATGTCCATTGTTGGAGTTGCAATGTCTTTTCTTGCGTCAACAATTTCAATAAGTCTTGGAAGACCCAATGTTACGTTTAACTCAGTAACCCCTGCATAGTGAAAAGTACGCATGGTCATCTGTGTACCAGGTTCACCTACAGATTGTGCAGCTACTGTTCCAACAGCCTCTCCAGCTTCTACATGAGCTCGGTCATAGGCAGTTTTCAGTTTCTCTACAAGCTGGCTTAATTCATCATCAGTCAAGTCACGACGAACATAAGCATCAGCCAAATCTTCAACATAACCCTTTGGAAACTCGATTCCCTTATCGATTAGGATTTTTAAAATCTTGTCGATAAGACCTAATTCATCCATAACACTTTCCAAATCATCTGAGGATAATCCTTCAGGATAATTGGCCAGAATATTTTTAATATAGTAGAAATTAGGAATATCTATGTCCCTTTCCTCCAGGCTTTGTGAAAATTCGACAAAGTCAATGTCATATGAAGAAAGCAGGTCGCTTACCATGTTGATGTTTTTGAACTTGATGATGATTTCTTCAAAAACATCATCGGTAATGTCGATTGAATCGTAATCGACCAAAACGTTTCTAACGTCAAAATCTTCTGGAATGCAAATACTGCGCATTTCCAAAGTATTATTCACTTTTTCAATTAATTCATCCATATTTACACCCCTTATTTACCTGCCTCTTTTTCTGCTAATCTTATTTCATCAATAAGTTTGTCAAAGTTTGCTGCTCTACCGAAGTCACTTTTGGCCGGATCGACACCGTCGTCACCAAAGACCCTTTGAACAACATTGCTTTGATTGTCGGTTACAAGTCCTGACGGTTTTACCTGCAGGTCCTGAAGCGCGTTTACAAGCCTTCTTTGCATGTAACCGGATTGAGCTGTACGAATAGCTGTATCTACCAGTCCTTCACGTCCACCCATAGCGTGGAAGAAGAATTCGATTGGGTCGAGACCGGACTTATAGCTTGAATGTACAAATCCTTTAGCCTTTGCCCCCAATTCGTTTCTTTTGAAGTGAGGAAGGGTTCTTTCTATGTAACCCCTGTGGATACGTCCACCCCTAACAGCCTGCTGTCCTACACAGGAAGTAATCTGGGTAAGGTTCAGCATGGATGCCCTAGCACCTGTACGTGCCATTACAACGGAGTGGTTGTGAGCCATTGTAAGATAATCCTCTGCGATTTCACCGGATTTGTCCCTTGCTTCCCCGAGAACCTGCATGATTCTCATTTCCAGGGTCTCTTCAAGGCTTCTACCAGGTAATGCGTCAAGATAACCGTCATTATAAGCTTCAATTAATCTGTCTACTTTTTCTTCTGAAAGCTGTAAGTGCTCATTGATTCTTGCCTGAGCCTCTTCAGGAATTTCCTCGTCGTTTAGACTGGTGGTAATTCCCGTTACCATGATTCCGCAAATAGCCAAGTCAGTTGATCTGTCTAAGAATTCCTTAGCTCTTCCCGGACCGTATTCCTTAACGATTTTATCCAAAATCTGACCGGACATGGATCCGTATGCTTTTTCGTCGATTACACCATGTTTGAGGATTCCGTTTTCAATGACCACATATGCGTCGATAGGACATAATGTGTCGTAGTCAATCTCATCTTTAGGGGTTTCCCTTAATATTTTATCACACTGACCGCATTTGGTACAGATTTCAGCCTTATATGTTAAGTTCATTTGATTAGGCAAGAGTAATGAGAAGAGTTCCTTACCTGTCCATTCCTCGCCGTTTGCTTTCTCAATGATTGACTCTGTGTTGTCGACTGCAGACTGGTCTTCGTATTTTTGCCTGATTTCTTTTGCGATTCTGTCATGGGCAATGGATTTGATGATTTCTTTTTCCTCATCGTTCCATTTGTTTGCCTTGAGACGTTTTGCCTTTTCGTCTTCAGTCAAGTCCAATGTATTGAGGTAAGTTTGCTTATCTTCCTTGGTTCCCCTGACGTTTTTGGTCTTTTTGGCTATTTCTGATTCGACTTCAGGAGTTTCATGTGACTCCGCTTTTAAAAGCCATTTTTCTCCGTCGTTTTCAGGGATTGCAAGGTGTGATTTTCTAATGATTTGTAAAGCTTGCTCTTCTGTGAATTTCATTGATTTTCTGGTTAAAAGGTATGCTCCTGAAATGTGGTCGTGGATTGCACCGATAATAGGTCCACCGAACCTTGGAGACAATATGTGTTCCTGTACACGCATCAGTGATTTTGCTTCGGCACGGGATTCGTCGGTCTGGAAAACGTGCATGTTCATTTCGTCTCCGTCGAAATCCGCATTGTAAGGAGGACATACACATAAATTAAGCCTGAAAGTCTTGTAAGGCAATACCCTTACTTCGTGAGCCATCATACTCATTCTGTGAAGTGAAGGCTGACGGTTGAACAGTACCATGTCTCCGTCTCTGAGGTGCCTTTCTACGATATCGCCCGGTTTTAAGTTCTCAAGGATGAATTCCTTGGTTTCCTCATTGATTTTCCTTCTGTTTCCGGATTCGGTAATCATGTAGTTTGCACCAGGGTGCACGTCAGGACCGTTTTCAACGCATTTCTTGAGCTCGTCAATGTTCCAGTCGTTAACGTAAGCAGGTACGGTTACCTCTTTTGCAATCATTTCAGGAACACCGACCTCGTTGATACTGATGTTAGGGTCCGGAGAGATTACGGTACGTGCTGAGAAGTTTACACGCTTACCGGATAAGTTGGATCTGAATCTTCCTTCTTTTCCCTTTAACCTTTGGGTCAATGTTTTAAGTGGCCTTCCTGACCTGTGTTTAGATGGTGGAGTGCCATCAGCTTCGTTATCAAAGTAAGTGGTAACGTGATATTGTAATAAGTCCCATAAGTCTTCAACGATTAGTTGCGGAGCTCCTGCTTCCATGTTTTCAACCAGTCTCTGATTGATACGTAAAATATCTACCAGTTTGTGAGTCAGGTCGTCCTCTGAACGTTCACCGGTATCAAGGGTAATTGACGGCCTTACAGTTACTGGAGGAACAGGTAAAACTGTTAAAACAAGCCATTCAGGTCTTGCAACTTCAGGGTTGATACCTAAGATGTACATGTCATCGTCAGTGATTCTTTCAAGCCTTTTCCTGATTTCGGAAGCTGTAAGCTTATAGTCATCCTGGAAAATGCTTGTAGGCTTATCCAAGGTTACAGGAAGCTGAGGAGTACCACAGTGAGGACAGCAGTATTTCTCATCGATTTCTTCGTCTTCAGCAGGTTTTTCCTTCATGTCCCTCTTGGATTTTGTGTAAACCTCTTTTAGGATTTTTGAGATGTTTTTCTTGTTTTCCAAGGCCTCTTCGATTTTTTCATGATAATAGAAAATTTCATCAGGATTTAAGAGAACACGTCCGCACTCGTTACAGGTTGAACGCAGGATTTTGTGAATGATATCACCAAAACCAACGTGAAGAACAGGTCTTGCAAGCTCAATGCTTCCGAAGTGTCCTTGACAGTCCCCTCCTCTTACTCCACAGGTATGGCACTTGAGGGAAGGATCCAAAACTCCTAAACGTGGATCCATCAAACCGTTTTCAATTGGATAACCATCAGAGTCATAAGTATCTGGAGTTTCAACGCGAACAACAGACATGCTACGAATATCCTCTGGAGACATTAGTCCAAAGTTAATTCTTTCGATTTTTTTGATAAATTCTTTCAAAGTATTGGCTCCTTCAAATTATGCTTTGTCTCCTAAAACTAATTTAGGGAAGATACATAAGCTCTTAAGTTCGTCTAACAATAATTTAAATGCGTATGATATTTCGACAGGATAGGTTTCAACGTCTCCGCAGATAGGACAGTATTTCTTGTTCCTGTTCTTGTCTTCGACGGCCAGCATACCACAGTTTTCACAGACAATAGCTTCGTATTTGTCTGATTCGTCTAAAAGTCTTTCCTTTAAGGTTAATGCTGCACCGTGTGCAATGAGACAGTCTCTTTCCATTTCTCCAAACCTTAAACCACCTTCACGTGCCCTACCTTCAGTAGGCTGACGTGTAAGCACTTGCACAGGACCTCTGGAACGTGCGTAAACCTTATCTGTCGTCATGTGATGAAGTTTCTGATAATAGGCAACTCCAACGAAAATTTCGGCCTCGATTCTTTCACCGGTTACGCCGTTGTATAATGATTCACATCCTGCTGATTCGAATCCGTGGTTCAGCAAGTGCTGCTTGATGGTCTTTTCAAGTTCCTTGTTGAACGGAGTACCGTCGATACGTTCACCTTCAAGACATCCTGCCTTACCGGCAACCATTTCAAGCACCTGACCGACGGACATCCTTGAAGGAATAGCGTGCGGATTAACAATTAAATCAGGAACGACACCGAATTCAGTGAAAGGAACGTCTTCAGGAGATAAAATCAAACCGATAACACCTTTCTGACCGTGCCTTGATGCAAATTTGTCCCCGAATTCAGGCTGTCTTGTATCCCTTACCCTGATTTTGGCAAGTCTTGAGCCTTCAACGGTTTCGGTTAAAAGAACAGCATCAACAATACCTTTTTCACCGTGACGTACGGTAACTGAGGTTTCTCTTCTTTTTTCAGCTGCACTTGCAAGCTCATCGAACTCACCCAAGAATCTTGGAGGTGAGGTCTTACCGATTAGAACGTCACCGGATTCGACGTATGATTCAGGGTTGACAACACCGAATTCATCAAGGTGTCTGTAAGCCTCTTCGGAACGGTATCCCTTGATGTTTTTGTCAGGAACTTCGAAATTATCCACCTGACCACCAGGGTATCTCTTTTCTGAAGTGTCGTATGATCTGAAGAATGATGACCTTCCCAATCCCCTTTCAAGAGAACCCTTGTTGATAACCATTGCGTCTTCCATGTTATATCCTTCATAACTCATCAATGCGACAACAAAGTTCTGGCCGGACGGCCTTAAGTCATAGTTAGTTGAGTCAATGATACGTGTTTTAACGATAGGGGTTTGAGGATGGTGCAGTAAGTGTGCCCTCGTATCGGTACGGAAGGTGTAATTGGATACGTATAATCCTAAAGCCTGCTTTGTCATACCTGCTTCCATGGTATTCCTTGGAGAGGAATTGTGGTCTGAAAACGGAATGATTCCTGCACAGATACCGAGCATTGTTGCAGGGTCGATTTCCAAATGAGTGTGATCCATGTTCAGGTCGTTCAATCTCATTGCAATGTATGAGTTTTCCTCCTCTTCGGCATCGAGGTATTCAATGAGACCCTTTTCGATTAAATCATCCCATCTGAGCTTGCCGTTTGCCACCTTGTTGATGTGGTCTTCGGTCAAGAGAGGCTGGCCTTCCTTAACGATAATGAGTGGCCTTCTTGCCCTTCCAGGGTCGTTGAATATGTAAATCTCATTGTTGTCTTCATAATAAGTAATGTTCATTTCATGGGAAACCTGTCCCTTTCTTCTTTTCTCCCTCATTTCCTGAGTGAATTCTGCAGGATTGTCACAGGTTCCGAAAAGTTCACCGTTAATGTAGATTTTTGTTTTGAGGCGTGGTTCTTCCACTTCTACAACAGGTTCTTCCTCAATAATGTCTTCTTCAATGATATCCTCTTCAATGATGTTGTCTTCAAATTCATTGCCGGTTGAAATTTCAATGTCCTCTTCAATGATATCTCCGGCATCCTCTTCAACTTTTGCTGCTTCATCATTTAAATCTTCAAAGTATTCGTCGAAAGCCAAATTGAGTCTCGTATTTCTTTTCATTTTTGGATGGTGCTTGAAGAACTTGTCTATGACTGTCTTGTGCAGATTGATTTCAGCCATTTTCTCTTCATCGCCGCCATTGTCCGGGTGATGCTTTTCTGCAAGTTTTGCATGAATATCCCTGACTTTCTTAGGGGTTACGATTGAATCAAATCCAAAATACTTGTATGCTTTCACTACATCTTCATTAGTATAATCCTTAGTCAACTTTTCACCTCCTTAAATCAATTCCACATCCATGGTTTCAATAACGTCCTTTATTTCCTGTTCGTCTGAACCTTCTGAAATGTTACACATAAGCGCAAGGTTCTTAACCAGACCACAATTCGGTCCTTCCGGGGTCTCGTTAGGACAGATCTTACCGAACTGGGTTGGGTGCAAATCTCTTGCTTCAAAGTGAGGCTGGCTTCTTGTCAATGGGGATACAACACGTCTCAGGTGAGAAAGGGTACCCATATAACTGGTTCTGTCCAGAAGCTGACTTACACCAGCTCTTCCGCCTACCCAATTACCGGTAGCGATTGCATGCTTGATGTTTTCGGTTAAGACATCACTACGAACTGCCTGCTTGATGGAAAGTTCTTTTCCACGGGAAATACTTCTTTCAAGTTGATAACTCATGTCTCTGGTTAAGCTGGTAAATGCAACTCTGAAAAGGTCTTCCATTAAATCGCCAGAAACTCTGAGTCTTTTATTAGTGTAATGGTCCTTATCGTGAGGTTCCCTTTGTTCGTGAATAACTTCAAGCAGCATTTCAGTCATTTCAGCTAAATAAGTAGCCTTGTCGGCACGTTTCTCTTCGCTGTCACCTAAATGAGGTAACAAGTAACGGTCGATGACCTCTTCAGCACGCTGCTTACGGTAATCCTCGGACATCTTGAACGCAACACGGTTTCCAATGTATTTGATGGCTGCGGTAGTTAAGTATTCATTTTTCTCTTCAATGGTCAAATCAGCCATTTCCGCAGGATCGAGTTTTAAAGCTTCATTGGAAACTTGAATATCGTCTGCAATAATCATCTGGAAATTATTATCCGTTTCTGAGATTTTTGTAATAATTTGTTCATCTGTGGACAGACCTAAAGCTCTCAATAGGATAACGAGTGGGATTTCACCAGGAACGTATGGGAATGAAACTCTCAGGAAAGCCTTGTTTTTACGTGGCTTTTTGTATTCCAAGGTAATTCTTGCTCTGAAACCGCTTCTGATTGATGTTACGACGGCTTTTGCGTGCCTGTCTTCAACATCCTTTACACGTTCAAGAATGACCTTGTTAGGTGCAATCTCTTCCATAGTAACGACAGCCCTTTCGGAACCGTTAACAATGAAGTATCCGCCCAGGTCCTGTGGGTCTTCCTTATGCTCCAATAGCTCTTCAGCGGAAAGGCCGTTAAGGTAACAGTAATCGGATTTAAGCATGACCGGCAATTCACCGATATATACTTCTTCCAATTGATTTTCCTCATCGTCCTTGTTCAATGCCATTTCAAGATACATGTGAGCTGAATAGTTCAGGTTTCTTAATCTGGCATCGGTAGGATAGATGTCACTGTTGGAACCGTCCGCTTCACGAGTGAATGGTTTTGCAATCCTAACATTTCCAGTTTTAACTGTGTATTTAACTTTTTTGATTTCACCAGTTTCTTCATCAGCCTCATCGTTTTCAATAACGATTGGGTCACTGATATCAATGATTTTTTGAATTCTGTTGTTCACGAAATCATTGTATGACTTGATATGGTGATCCACCAAATCATATTTGTCAAAAAATGCATCAACTAACTTCCAGTTATTATCTGTCATTGACTTCCTCCAGCATTAAATAAACATAAAATAAATTAAATAACAAAAAATAAACTTAAATAAAATTAATTTAATTTATCTATCGTTTTTAATCATTATTTTCTTAATTTACTCCCAACTATCTTTGCAAGATAATTTTTCTCAAACTAATTTATAATGAATTTCTAAAAAAACAAAAAATACAGAAATAAACAATATAAACTTACTCTAATTCTAACCTTCTATAACGATTCTATATGAAACAAATTCGCCAGCAGTTTTACTGTTACGTGTAATTCTCAAAACATCGCCTGCAGAAATTTCGGAACCATTAGATATTAGTTCTTTTACTACAGGATCAGTAATCTTAATTTTCGGCAGGTTATTGACATCAAAATCGGAATTCTGCTGCAATAACTTCTTTTCGGATTCTGAAATAACTTCATGCTTTGGTACTAAATCATGTTGTTGAATATCTACTTTCAAATTTTTTCCTCCAGCTAGAAAAGTTAAATATAAAATTAGAACGGGCCCGACGGGAATTGAACCCGCGGCCGCTTGGTTAAAAGCCAAGCGCTCTGCCAGACTGAGCTACGGGCCCCTGCAAACAAATAAATTTAAGCGCCCTGGCCGGGATTTGAACCCGAGTCGCGGGCTCGACAGGCCCGCATGATAGCCCCTACACCACCAGGGCAAAACACTTAAATGCAGAATATGGCTTAACCATACACTATTAATAAATTATTGATAGTCATCATATATAAATATATCGGAAAAATACAGATATTTCTAAAAAAACATACGATGAATCTAAATAAGTAAGTTAAATCCCGCCTGCCGGACTTGAACCAGCAACATTTGGATCTACAGTCCAACGCTCTGCCAAATTGAGCTAAGGCGGGACTAGATGGGTCCGCCCGGATTTGAACCGGAGTCTCAGGCTCCCAAAGCCCAAAGGATCGACCAAGCTACCCTACGGACCCCCATCAATGTACAACATATTATAGTTTACTTTTCTTAATATATAAATTTATCTAAAGATAAGCCCCGGGCGGGAATTGAACCCGCGACCACCAGATTACAAGTCTGGCGCTCTACCAGGCTGAGCCACCGAGGCATAGATAAACTTATTAATATAACATTTTATTATTTATTAAATGTTATTTAAATACTTTTCGTAAATACCGAAAAATCAGACAAAATTTATAAATAAAATAAAATTATAATTAATAATCATGATAAATAAAGAGACTCTATTGGACAATATTGAAAAAAACCTTAATGATATTAGAGATAAGAATGCCCTAACACACTGCATTACCAATTCAGTGACAATCAACGACTGCGCAAATGCAGTTCTTGCAATCGGAGGCTCACCGTTTATGGCCGAAGACGCAGAAGAGCTTGAAGAGGTCGTCACAATCGCTGATGTAGTGGTAATAAATATCGGTAAATTAAGCAAAAGCCAAATAGAATCAATGAAAATAAGCGCCAAAAAGGCAAATGAAACTTCAACACCAATCGTTCTGGATCCTGTAGGTGTGGGAGTAACAAACTTAAGAAACAGAACAACAATGGATCTGATTGAAAACTATGACATTGCTGCAATAAGAGGTAACATCACAGAAATCAAAGCCATTGCAAAGCTTTCAGGAGTGCTTGATGAAAGCAACACCGCAAAAGGCGTTGACGTTAATGCTGATGATATCATTACCGAAGAAAACTTAAAAGACAATGCCTATTTAATTAAGGAACTCGCTTCCAGACTGAATACGACAATACTTGCAAGCGGACCGATTGACATCCTCACAGACGGTGAAACGGTGATATCGATTGATAACGGCGATGACATGATGCCGTTGATTACCGGAAGCGGATGCATGCTATCATCAATTGTGGGAAGCTGCATTGCAGGCTCAAATCCTTTAGAAGGAAGCCTTATTGCGATTCTTGCAATGAATCTTGCAGGCGAAAAGGCAAGGGCTAAAGTGGATGAAAGAGATGAAGGAACAGGATCATTTAGAGCATACCTGATTGATTACCTTTACAGAACTGAAGCGGAAAGATTAGTAAACGAATCAAATATTGAGATACTATGAATAAAGTAGACTTATCCCTATATCTGGTCACCGACAACAGTGACAATGAGGAAAAATTTTTAAAAACCATTGAAGATGCCATTTTAGGCGGAGTCAGCGTAGTCCAAATAAGAGAAAAGACTGCAGATACGCTTGACTTTTATAATTTGGCTTTAAAAGTTAAAAAAATAACTGGTAAATACAATGTACCTTTGATAATCAATGACCGAGTGGATATAGCTTTAGCTATTGACGCTGACGGCGTTCACGTCGGCCAAAGCGACATGCCATGTGACGTTACAAGAAAGCTGATTGGAAAAGACAAAATACTGGGCGTTTCAGCAGCTACTGTCGAAGAAGCCCAAAAGGCTGAAAAGGACGGCGCAGATTATATAGGTACCGGTGCAATATTTCCAACTGCAACAAAGGATGATGCAGAGTCAGTTACAATAAATGAATTAAAAGAAATAGTTGAATCAATAAACATTCCTGTCGTTGCAATCGGAGGAATAACGTTAAAAAATGCAAGTGAATTAGTTGACACCGGAATAGCAGGACTTTCTGTCGTCAGTGCCATCATGAGTGCAGATAATCCTAAAAAAGCATCAGAAGAGCTATTAAATATTTTTAATAGCTAATCTTTACTATTTTTTAAAGCTTCTACAGCAGCAAGCTTTTTGCCTGCGAGCATACTGATACAGGCTCCACCACCACTGCTTACGTGACTCATCTGATCTTCACAGCCTAATCCTGCAGTAGCGGCCGCAATATGACCACCGCCAATTAATGAGAATCCGTCAGATGAAGCTATGGCATTAACCAAGTCTTCAGTTCCCATTGCAAATTTAGGGTCTTCAAATACGCCGGCAGGACCGTTTGCAAAGATGGTTTTGGCGTTTCTTATTTCTGTTGCGTAGGCATCGATTGTCTTTACGCCAATGTCGAAAATGGATTCATTAGGGATTTCTCCGCAATCGATATCAACCCTCTGGCCATCCCTATCAATAGCAATGTCCAAAGGATACTTGACCTTATCGCCAAACCTTTCAATGAGTTCCTTTGATTTTTCAACCATGTCCGCATATCCACGGCTTGCAATGAAATCACGGTTAACTTCGCCTATGTCAACACCTGCAGCCCACAGTACGATATTTGCCACAATACCCGTTGTCAATATTGAATCTGCAGTACCGTTGCTCAATACGTTTTCCATAACGTCAATGGAATCGTCAGGTTTCATTCCACCAAGAAGGAATACGCAAGGATGCTGGACGTTATCCAGAGCGTCCTGAATGACTGTCAGTTCCTTTTCCATTACACGACCGGCCGCTGATGGGGTATTGACAGTAAAGCCAACAAGTGATGCCTGTGAACGGTGAGCGGCTGCGAACGCATCATTAATGAAAATATCAATTAATGGAGTGAGTTCCTGTACCAAAATGGTTTTTGACTGCTCTAAAGGAGACCTTGAAAGGGTTTCCTCTGAAAAGAACCTTACGTTTTCAAGAAGAAGGATTTCATGAGCCTTCAAATCGCGAATGGCTGCCTTTGCGGATGATGAAAAAATAGAATCGACATACTTTACCCTTAAGTTAAGGATGTCTGATAGGGCATCCGCATGCTGGGCCAATGTAGTGAAGTCCTTTTTGCCCGGACGGCTTTGGTGAGCGAGAAGAACAACTTTAGCTCCTTTTTTGGCCAATTCCTTTATGGTTTGGGCATGGAGTTTTAATCTTGTATCATCCAAAATGATTCCAGAACCAGGATCTACCGGAGAATTAACGTCAATACGAACAAGTACGGTTTTATCTTCAATATCAAAATCATCTATTGTATTAAAATTCCCAGACATACTCTCACACTTTATAATTTACTTACAAGGTCAAGCAAAGCGTCTTTTGGACTTTCGGCTTTAATGATTCCTGATGCAAGCAATACACCGTCAGCACCCAAATCGATGGCTGCCTTCATATCATCACCGTTGGTGATTCCTGCACCACACAAGACCTTAACGTCCTTATTGATTGCTTTTACGCCTTTAACACTGTCTTCAACAACTTCAGGCTGGGCTTGAGAAACAGGTATGCCCGTTCCGATAAGTTCAGGAGGCTCAACTGCAACAGCATCAGGATTAAGGCTTGCAACGGCCATGCTGGTTGCGATGTTGTTTGTGCAGACACAGGATTCGATTTCATGTTGTTTGCATTGCTGGATTATCTCATCTATATCTGCAAGCTGCATCCTCTTTTCGGAGTGATTGATTAGGGAACCTGAGATTCCGGCTTCAACTAAAGTATCAATTAGATTTCCGCCCGTGTGGCCACCTGGAGAGATAGGATCAATGTGCTGGGCATAGATAGGAAGTGAAGTGTCATCATAAATCCTGTGAATATCTGCAGCCTGCGGAACGGCCACCATTGTAATGCCAGACTCCGCTGCAGCACTCTCCAAATCATATGCGAGATTTAATGCATTTAAACCACTTGATTCCAAATAAGTTTTATAATTCAATATCACAATTGGCGTATTCATAATATCCCCATTATCGATTTATTATATTATATATTTGATTGACATTATTAAAAAGACTTATGATTAGAAATCCGCTTTTCAGACAAGTCGATATAATCCCCATTAATGTCATAGCCGATATAGTGCCTGTTGTTTTGAAGTGCTGCAAGGCATGTGGTTCCGCTTCCGCAGAACGGGTCTAAAACAATATCCCCCTCATAGCTATAGAGATTGATTAATCTGTGAGGCAGTTCGACCGGAAATGGTGCCGGATGGCCGATTCGCTTTGCATTAACGGCGGGAAATGTCCATACGCTTTTGGTCCATTCAATGAAATCCTCCTTTGAGATAGTGTCAATCTTTTCCTGTGACGGGTTTTTGGAATAGGATTCCTTTGAAAAAACAAGAATATACTCATGATAGTCCCTTAAAACCGGGTTTGAGGCTGACATCCAGCTTCCCCATGCACAGGAGCCTCCGGCACTTGCAGACTTGTCCCAGATTATCTCACCGCGCATCAAAAAGTTTAAATCAAGCATGATATTGATTACCAATGAATGGAGGGGAATATAGGGCTTTCTTCCAATATTGGCGATGTTAATGCATGCACGCCCTCCCGTGACCAATTTTTTATATGTTTCCCTAAAAACCGAAGTTAATAATTCCTCGTATTCTTCCAGAGTCAGGTCGTTGTCATATTCCTTTCCCACATTGTACGGAGGCGAAGTAATCATCAGGTGCACGGAATTGTTGGGAATCTCATCCATGGATTCGCTTGATTTGGCGTATAATTTGTCCAAATTATTATCTGGAATTTTCGTTTCATTATATTCAACATTTTTTGGAATATCGAAATCACTGAAGAGTTTTGATGAATAGAATTGTCTGGAGTCATGGCTTTCCCTTACAAGAGATCCAAATGAAGTGGTTTTTGTTTTTCTGTACATTTTAAGACCTGTTAATTAAATTTAAAAATTTCAAACCCTTGTCTTGATAAGTATTTTCTTTATTGGCCGTTTCAATTAACTTACCCAATTGAGCCGGGTTTTCCATACCTGAAAAGAAATTAAGATTTTCTTCAAAGATATTGTCTAAATTTGATTTTAGCTCATTAACGCTATCAAAACGTATGAAACCACATTTAGGAGTAATTTTACGAGTATTTCCATGATTTAACGGAAAAGGATTTAATGACCAGAACCCCTGTATAATGCCTGCACTTTTCAAATGGTCTGCCTTTTTGCAGAATCCGTTTGACATTGGAGCATTTCCCAGAACAATCAATGGAATTTTAGATGCACTTAGATTTGATACTCTAATGTCAATGCATTTACCAATCGCCTTTAAAATTGAATCAGAACGTGTGAAACTCGGTTTTCCCTTATGTGAACGGTAATCGCCGATTTCCGTTAAAGATCTCGTAGCGATATTGTACTCCCAATTCCATACGATAGACATTTTGACTTCAAATATAATTTTTACATCTTCAGGTCTTAATACTTTCTTATTTCTACTGGCAATGACTACGTCAGCCGGTGAATTAGAGGAAATTCCAATGGCGGGAATTTGTGCCTGCTGCACTACGTGCAAATCCTTTTCATTAATTAATTCTTTAAATAAATCCGCAACCCATTTTTCCGTATAATTTCCTATTAACGTATTGCGAGACTGCAATGTTGTTTTTTTGCCATTATAATTTTTCGGCCAATAAGCAAGATAACGATTGTCCCCAGTTTCATTAAACAACTGCTCCGGCGATGCGAAATTCCGGCAATTTTTAAAGAATGAAATTTCTTGACTTTTATTCCACAAATTCATAGATTATTATTAATTAATTAAACATTTAAATAATTTACTTACGAGTCATTAAATAAATTTCAACATAAGGTAATATTGATATCACATTGGAAAAATCACACAAGTTCATAAAATACTAATACTAACAAAACTAAAAATAGAAGTGATTTTATGTCATTCAATAAAAGCCAACTGGAACAACTGGAAAAAAGTGGATATAGATTTGTAGGCAAGCATGGTCATGCGGCAGTCAAAACATGCCACTGGACCCGCCAAAGTATTGTAGATAAGGGGGTGTGCTATAAGGAGAAATTCTACGGAATTGAATCCCACAGATGCCTGCAAATGTCTCCTGCAGTTCCCAACTGTCAGCAGGAGTGCGAATTCTGTTGGAGGGATTTGACCTATACACAGACCGAATGGGAAGATGAGGAGTATGATGACCCTAAAACCATAGTTGACGGAGCCATTGAAGCTCAAAACAATCTTTTATGTGGCTATTATGGAAATGACAAGGCAAATCCAAAAAAGCTGGAAGAACTTAAAAGCCCTACAAACGCAGCAATTTCACTTGCCGGCGAGCCTACATTATACCCTAAAATCGATGAACTGATTGGAGAGTTCAACAGAAGGGATTTCACAACATTTGTAGTGAGCAACGGCCAGTGCGTTGACAGGCTGAGGAATCTCGAAAACGACCCTTACCAGCTGTACCTTTCCTTGGATGCACCTTCAAGTAAAATTTATGAAGAGCTATGCCGACCAAGAATAAGCGATGCATGGAATAATTTAAATGAATCACTTGAAACAATGGCCAGTTTTAACTCACGTACATGCATACGAAACACCTGCGTTAAGGGAAGAAACATGATTTATCCCGAAAAGTATGCAGAGCTTATCGAAAAGGCCGATCCGAATTATGTTGAAGTGAAGGCATACATGTTTGTTGGATCATCACGTGAAAGATTAACTATGGCAAACATGCCTGAATTTCATGAAGTTAAGGAATTTGCAAAGGCCATTGGCGATGAATGCGGCAGAGAAATAGTCAATGAGTCCGAAATCAGCCGTGTGGTTCTTCTTGAATGAAAATTCTTTTACTGGAAATTTCTAGTAAATTAAAAAAATAAGATTTAAGGATTAACTGCCTCATCAGCAGAACCCATTGTCATTTTAACATTGTCTGAGAAGTTTATTTCTGAAATTCTCTTATCCGAATCAAGTTTTGCAGTATAATATGCCTGGGCAAAATTCATGGTAATGAATACGACATCCTTGAAATCCAGAATGAATTCCTTTTCGGGAATCTTGTTTAATATATCTATTAATTCGATAGCAATTTCACTAGTTTCCAAATGTGTTCCGAACTCGGCACCAATATTAATAAGCATTGTTTACACCTGATTTAATATATTAAACTCATCATTAATAACTTTTTTAGTTGAATATGCAATTTTAAGGAATAATTAAAACTGTTCAAAAATCTTTAAATAATTAGAATTTCATATATAATAATGTATAATATTTAACTTTATACTTCAATATAATTTCAATTTAGGGGAATGTGGATAATAATGAAAAGAACAAAGAAACTGATTATAGCTATTCTTCTCGTAATTCTTATTGGATTATTAACCATTATAGCAGGTGCCCTATTCTTAGGTCCTGATTTAACCTATGAAGATAAAAATATCCTTGTTCTGGCAAGTGATAAGGGCGAACAGCCTAACGGTGCTGTAGATATGGCATTTATGGTTGAATTGAAAGACGGACAGGTGAAAAATTACACTCCGGTTTATCCTGGAGGAAAAGCTCACCCTACGCAGCCGGCGCCTGGCGGCCTTAGCGGAAACATGCTTCTTCACGACTGTCTTTGGGACGGTACCAAGGACGGTATGCGGTATGCAAGTGAGATTGTTGAGGCCAATACAGGAATGAAGTCAGATGCTGTCGTTCTCGTATATACTGACGGAATAGATGCAGTTATCGATTCAGTCAAGCCGCTGGTAGTGGACGGTGAGGAAACCAACCTGAGTGCAGAAGACATTATCCGTGAAAACGATGCATATAACGGATATCCTGGCAGTGAAAACGTTCAGGGAACAATGTCACGTGGAGATGCCGTAATGGTACTGGTCAAGGCATTGGCACAGGCTGCACAAGATCCTAACAAGAAAACAACAATGATTCAAACAGCTTTAGATCAATACTCCAAAGGAAACATTATAATGACTCCTGAAGGAGCGTTCACAAGGCTGTTGGCTACAAAAGGATTTGAAAGTTTACTCTAATCTTTAAAGGGATTAATTTCCTTTAAAGAACTTTTTTTATTTATTTTTGAGATTTTAAGGCGATGTTTTTACCGATTTCAAAAGCTGATTTTAAATCTTTCGGAAAGCGGGTTTTAAGGATATGTTTTCTCTCTTTTTCATCGAAAATGTCTGAAACGTATCTGGAATAGTCCTTGAACTGGTAGGTTTCATGGACGTAGAGGTGTTCGGGTTTGGTGAAGATTCCCTCCAGAATAGATTCGTACTTGTCAAAAAGGTCATTATACCCCATTTCGATTGAAGCTTCTCTGGAAACGTTCATGGTGTAGATACATGCCAACGGCATTCTTTTGTGCTCCACAGTCTCGTGAGAGCTGTAGGCAAGAAACGGAAACATGAAACGTTCCAAAAAGCATCTCATGTTGCCGGTGAGATCTCCGAAATAAACCGGAGAACCCAATATTACGCCATCAGCTTGAGTTATTTCATTTAAAATAGGCTTAAAGTCATCTTTATAGACACATCGCCCATAATGACGACCGTTGATTCTTTTGCACGCAAAGCAGCTCTTGCATCCATTAAAAGGAATATCATACAAGTCTATTCTTTCAACTTCGGCCTCGGGAAGAACAGACTGTATTCCTTCCAATGATTTATCCAACAGCTTTGCGGTGCTGCAAGTTTTTCTCGGACTTCCGTTAATAGCAAAAAATTTCATTCTTCTGCCTTTAATTCATTGCATAAGTCAACTGCCTTTTTGGCTGCGGCTTCCATTGATATTTCGTATGGAATGCCTGCCTCTTCAAGGAGCTTTTGACCTTCTTCCTCGTTAGTTCCGGTAAGTCTGATTACAATGTGTATTTCCCTGTCTGACTGTTCAAGAGCCTTGATTACGCCCCTTGCAACATCATCTGCCTTGGTGATACCACCTAAAACGTTTAAAAAAACGACTTTAACCGGGTCGTAGTTTAAAACAATGCTCAATGCCTGATTGATAATCTGTTCGGATGCTCCTCCTCCGATATCGAGAAATGTTGCAGGCTCTCCGCCGTGAAGCTTGATCATATCCATAGCGGTAAGTGTTAATCCTGCTCCGTTACCGATTACGGCAATGTCACCGTCAAGTTTAACGAAATCAACGGCTTTTTTCTTGTAGTGAAGCATGTTGACAAGGTCCTGATGCCTGTATAGAGAATCGTTTTCAACTTCCATTTTAGCGTCAGCTGCGATAAGACCGTCTGGAGTCAATACCAGAGGGTTGATTTCAGCGATTTCACAGTCGTATTTGTCAAAGACGTTGTATAATTTCCAGATAACGTCACCCATAGCACCTATAAGTTCTGAAGGCACATCCATTTTGCGTGCTATTTCACGGGCTTCATACGGCAGAAATTCGATAAGAGGCTGCGGATAATACTTGATGATTTTTTCAGGATTTGTCTTTGCGAGATTTTCGATTTCAACACCACCCTCTTTACTTGCCATAATCAATGGCCTTTTTGCTGCCCTGTCGATGGAAATGCTTAGGAAATATTCGTTTTGGATATCTGCCTTTTCTTCAATAAGCAAATGCCTTACCTTTTCTCCCTTGATTTCCATTCCCAATATTTCATCTGCGACCTTTAAGGCTTCACCAGGGTTGTCTGCGAATTTTACACCGCCGGCTTTGCCTCTTCCACCGGTCAATACCTGTGCCTTGACGACAACAGGCACGTTCATTTCGGAACAGACCGCTACAGCCTCTTCCGGGGAATATACGACGTGGCCTTCCAAGATTCTAATTCCTTCACTTGCAAAAACTTTTTTTGCTACATTTTCGAAAAACTTCATTTTAACACCTATTTATTAGATTAAATTATATCCTGCCTCGAATGCCTTTATATTCTTTTCTTCGGTTCCTGCCGGAACGCTGTCCTTAATGGCTTCAATAGCTGCATCCTGAGATATAATTCCAGTAATTTTTGTAATGGCTCCTACCATAACGATATTGGCTACGATTTTAAGACCGATTTCATCGTTAGCCGTCTTTGTGGCGGGAGCTTCATAAACCTTAATGTTATGTTCGTCGATGAATTCACGTACGTCCTCAATGTCGGTTGTTCCCGGATCGACGATTAATGTACCCTCATCCTTTAAGTCAACGATATACTTGATTAACGCTTCGTTGGACATTGCAACTAAAATGTCCGGACTCTGAACTTTAGGATATTCGATTTTCGCATCGCTTACGACAACTTCACATTTGGAAGCTCCTCCACGAGCTTCAGGACCGTAGGATTGAGTTTGAACGGCTTCATTCTTATCAAAGATACTTGCGGCCTTACCCAAAATAATTCCTGCAAGGATTACTCCCTGACCTCCGAATCCGCCGATTCTAATTTCGCTTCTCATTATAACTCCTCTTCATATGCTGAATTAATTAAAGTTTTCTTACCGAATTTTTCAATGCTTATTCTTTCAATGTTTTCGGTAAACTCGTCCTTTTGCCTGTTGGCGAATTCTCCAACGACAATCTTTCCTTCCAATTCCTGTGGCCTCATCCTTTCAGCGGCTGATTTGAATACAGTATTCATCTTTAACGTTACAGCCATTGCTGTTGGAGTTCTGAGCTTGTTTTTACGGCCGTAATAGGTCGGACATTGGGTTGCAACCTCAATGAATGAGAAACCAGGATTTTTAAGACCGTCTTTGATTGCGGTTACCAGGCTTTCGATTTGGATTGTCGTCCATCTTGCGGAATAGCTTGCTCCGGCTGCCGCAACAAGTTCGGCTAAATTGAACGGAGCGTCCATGTTTCCGTATGGAGCGGTAGTTCCAAAACTGCCTTTAGGTGAAGTAGGACTGATTTGACCACCAGTCATACCATAAATGTTATTGTTGATACAGATAACGGTCAGATTGATGTTTCTTCTGGCCGCATGAATCAGGTGGTTACCTCCGATTGATGCGCAGTCACCGTCACCGGTGAAAACCACTACATCCAAATTCTTGTTTGCAGTTTTCAAACCTGTAGCGAAGCTCAGCGCTCTTCCGTGAGTTGTGTGAAGGGAATCACAGTTCATATATCCCGGAATCCTTGATGAACATCCGATACCAGAAACCATTGCGATATTGTCGAAGTCCATTTCAGCCTTTTCCATTGCCCTTAGAAAAGCGTTCATGATAGCTCCGTTTCCACATCCAGGACAGAATATATGAGGCAATCTGTCTTTTCTCATGTATGGAGTGAATTTATTTTCAGCTGACATTTAATTTCCTCCCATTTCGTCGATTCTTGATAATATTTCATCAGGAGTAGGCATCGGGCCACCTATTTTTCCTATCAGGTGAACGTTAACGTTAGAGTCAAGTACACGCTCGACTTCATAATACATCTGGCCCAGGTTCAATTCAACGACATAAACGTCGGATGCGTTTGATGCCAGTTCTCTTACCTGCTCTTCAGGGAAAGGCCATGGAGTGTCAAGCTTGATGTATCCGAGCTTTTTGCCTTCTGCTCTTGCCTTTTGAACGGCTTCAACAGCTGACCTTACAGGAGCTCCATATGATAAGATAATGACGTCTGCATCCTCACAGCTTTCGGACTGAACGGAGCAGATCTTGTCCCTGTTGTTTAAAATCTTATCACATAGCCTTTGAACTAAGTTATGATGAGTTTCAGGGTCGTTTGTATCAGGATAACCTCTTTCATCGTGAGTCAAACCGGTAACGTGAATATTGAATCCCTGACCGAATGCCGGCATCGGATTTGTGCCGTTTTCAACGTTTTTAAACGGCAAATAATTATCCTTGTCTTCAGGCATTTTCCTTGCGACAATTTCAATTTCGTCTTCAACCGTAATCTTTTCCCTCATGTGTCCGATGATTTCATCGGCCATTACGAATACTGGTGTCCTGTACTCTTCAGCCAGGTTGAATGCCTTTATTGTGAAATCAAAGAATTCCTGAACGCTTGACGGAGATAATGCTATAGGTTCGTAATCTCCATGGGACCCCCAGCGTGCCTGCATCATGTCTCCCTGGGCGGCCATTGTAGGCTGTCCTGTTGAAGGTGAACCCCTCTGAACGTCAACTACGACAATCGGGGTTTCGGTAATGAATGCATAACCGATATTTTCCTGCATTAATGATATGCCTGGACCTGAGGTTGCGGTCATTGATTTGGCTCCCCCCCAGGAACCTCCGATAATTGCTCCAGCAGATGCTATTTCATCTTCCATCTGAACAAATGATCCTCCCACTTTCGGAAGTTCACGAGCCAGCGTTTCAGCCACTTCAGTGGATGGAGTAATAGGATAACCCGCAAAAAATCTACAGCCGGCCTTGATTGCGCCTTTTGCACATGCTTCGTTTCCTTGAATAAAAAATTCCTCTGACATTTTAACACCTATTTCTTCCCATTCGTAAATTTAGGATTGAAAGAATTATCCTCCTTGCCAACCCACCAATTCGTATTAACATCTACCGTAATGGCCTGGTCCGGACAAATAAGTTCACAAACACCACAGCCAGTGCATCTATCTTCAAAATTAGTATAAGGAAGCTGCACTCCTTTTTTGTTAGCTTCAGAAGATATTGCATAGACATTCTTATAACACATAAACAAGCAAAGGTGACATCCCTTGCATAAATCTTCATTAATTATAATCAAGTTTACAATCTCCTAAAAAAATCATTAATATAACATTTATTATATATGTATTCAAACATTTAAATAAGTTATCAAAAAAATGAAATGGCAAGAGTCAATTGCCTTCTTGTGAAATTATTGCTGTAAGACCAATAGCCCGCTTCAAATTTTCATTTAGCTTTTCGCCAAAAACTATTTAATTTCAGCTATGAATTGAGATTTTAGCCCGATATTGTGTTTTAAAACACAGTTAAGCAAACTAAACAATTTCTTCATTAAACTCTTCAACAGTTTCCGGGTCATTATGGTCGATGAAAGGACTTTTTCCAGTATTTATTTCCTTTATCTTTTCAATTTCATCTTTTGTTAGTTCAAAATCAAAGATATCCATGTTATCTTTCATCCGATCCGCATGGGTTGACTTGCATGCGCTTGCAATTCCCCTATCATATAGCCATCTGAGCACTACTTGATGAGTGCTTTTGGAATTTTTATCAGCAATTTCCTTTAAAATAGGATTTTCAAAAAGATCATTGATTCCTTCTGAAAACGGACCCCATGCCTGATGCAAAACATCATATTTTTTCATTATTTCATGAGCACCCCATTGCTGAAAATATGGTGATGTTTCCACCTGGTTTACCTGCGGCACGACATCATTATTCATTATCAAATCGATTAGACGGTCCGGATAAAAGTTAGATAATCCTATTGACAATATTTTTCCTTCTTTTTGCAAGTCATGAAGCGCCCGGTATGATCCATAATAGTCGCCGTAAGGCTGATGAATTAAAAACAAGTCCAGATAATCTGTTTGCAGGTCTTCCAATGTTTTATTAAATCCTTTTATTGTTTTTTCATAACCTGCGTTGCTTACCCAATTTTTACTGGTTAAAAAGAGGTCTTCTCTTGAAACGTCTGATTCTTTAATGGCCTGACCAACTTCCTTTTCATTATAATAAACCTGTGCATTATCAATTGAGCGATAACCCACATTTAATGCCTTTAAAACTATTTCTTTTGTATTTTCCGGTTTTATATCAAAAACACCGAAACTTAAAACAGGCATTTTTTCACCATTGTTTAATTTAAAATATTCCATGTAAATAACTTTAATATTGTCCATTATTTAAGAATTTTGTTTTTAAGCAAAATGTCTGGCAAATCAAATAAGTGAAATGAAGCATTTTAATCATATCTATCAAGCACCAGTAATGTCATATCATCAAACTGTTCGGTTCCTTGCGTAAATTCATCAATGTCTTTGTTTAACATTTCAACTAATAAACTTTCATCATAGATTTTATTCAAAGCATCAATTAAACGTTTTTCGCCATAAAATTCGCCATCAATACTTTTAGCGTCGGTTATTCCGTCAGTATATATGACTATTCTTTTGAAATTTCGAATTTCTTCCTTAACAAATTCAAAGTTTTCCACAATCCCTAAAACAATGCCTTTATTCATCGTTATTTCTTTAAATCCGTTGCCTTCATTAATTAACGGAGAATTATGGCCTGCATTTGAAAATGTTAAAATACCTGTTTTTTTATTATAAATTCCAAGCCATAACGTTATAAACATGCATTCCGCATTATTTTCACACAATCCGTTGTTAAGTAAATTCAATACTTTAGACGGGTCTTTTTCATTTTTATGTATTTGCTTGATGATTGCATGGGCAAGTGTTGAAAGCAATGCTGCAGGGACCCCTTTTCCGGATGCATCACCCACCATAATGGCCAGATTTTCATCATCTATTTCATAATAATCAAAAAAGTCTCCACCCACTTCTTTTGCAGATTTTGAAGTTCCATAAACACCATAATCTTCATTTAAGATACTTTCAGTGGGTAGAATTGACTCCTGAATTCTTTTAGCAATATTAAGTTCAGCTTCAATTCTCTGCTTTTCCCCTTGGATTTCCTCTATGTTTTCAATGTATTCATTGGTATTATTGATTAAGTCGGTGTAACTTCGGGCCAACATCCCGATTTCATTATCCACATCAGTATAGTTGGAATATAATTTAATCAATTCATCCGATTTGATTTTATCTCCTTTTTTAATGAAATGCTCTATTTTTGAAAATGAATATATTGGCTTAATTACTTTCATTTCAATGTATTTTAAAACAAAAATGGAAGGGATAAAGAATATAATAAGAAAGATGTCTGAATTCAACAATATGTAAAGGCCTATATCCTCAACATCTACTTGAAGAATTAAGTCCATGGCGACAATTACCGTATCATTAGTGGCTAATACGGCAGCCAAAATCTGCATAACCAATGTTGTTATAAGAAATATATTCATTATCTCTTCGGGTATTGTAGTATAAGTTTCTTCTTTTATTGGGGATTTTATCGGTTTTGTTATGTATATAAATAATAAAACTGAAATAATAATGGTTTCAACAATCCGATTTAGATAATCTGAACCATTATAATCATCATTAAACAGGACAATTAACACAGATACAAAAATTAATATGCCTATTGCTTTATAAAAGTTCACATGAAGTTTTCTTTTAGATATTTTTGGGATATGGACAAAATCGATTTTTTTGGAAATCCAAATTCCAATAATTCCATATATAAATGCAGAATTAAAAAAATTAACGAAATATCTAACTCCAACATCCAGATTGATAGATCTTGTTTCGGGATACAGTATATAAAATAATTCCTTATTAATTAGCGCATATAAAGTAGCGCATATTATGATTATTCCAAGAAATAAAAGTAAATGTGAGGTATTATTTAATTTGGGCTTAGTAATTGATGGCATTATTCTATAATTTCCATACCATAATTTATAAGCCAAACATGAAATACCGAAACTTGCAATTTCAGCCATAACGGTTAATATAGGATTATAACCTCGAATGAGGTCACATATCCCATTTGCAACAGCAGCCCCTGCAGCACCATAAGGTCCAAAAAGCAGACCGGAAATAAGGTGAAGTCCCACATGCGGTGTGTATCCTTCACCGAAATTGCTGCCAAACATAAAAATATATGATCCCAAATTAAAGATTATCATTAAAATAAAAGGCACCAATATTTTTTTAAAATTCTTATTCATCATACCCCTTTTTAATAATTTTCAAGTGATTTTCTCCATTTTCATAAGCATAAATCAACTCATCAGCATAAGATTTTGCAAGTAAGATACCAACACCTCCGAGTTGTGCCTCTTCAATATCATTAGGCTTTTTAGGAGCTTCTTGTGAAGTGGGATCAAATTTAATCCCGTTGTCAACAAATTCTATAATTAAATCATCATAATACTCAATATTAACAATTATATAGTCAGCATTAGAGTAATTAACAATGTTTACAAAAATTTCCTCAACAACTAAATTCACTAGCATATCTTCTTTGTAATTCTGCTCAACAAAATCCTTTAGAGAGTATAATTCAACTAACTCTACTTTAAGTTTTAATGAATTCATAATATCTTAGTTAATTATAATATTTTCATTTTTATTATATTTATTTAAAACAAAAACAAAACAAGCAATGATAAAACTGATGTATGATTCCATACTTGCTAAAACATGATGAGTTATTGAATGGAATTTTTGATTCAAGTAAAATATGATGGAGAAAAAAGAAAATCAGAAAGTTCTTGAAAAAGAATTTTCAGATAAGAAATTTAAATACGCTGAAGTATTGGGCATCAATAACATTGAATATGTGATGTAAAAGCTAAATAATTTTAGCTTTTAAACTTTTTCATTGCATATTCAAAACATTATCCAGACCGGAAACAGTAATAATATCTTTTATTACAGGAGGAGTGTTTATTATATTAAATGGTATTCCTTCAGGCTGTAATTTTTTTTGTGTTGAAATTAATACCCGTAATCCTGCACTGGAGATATATTCTAGGTTTTCAAAATCTAAATTTAACGAATCAAATTTTCCCATTTCATCAATTATTTCATTTTCAAAATCAGGAGCTGTTACAGTATCAATCTGATTATCTACTTTAATGGTTAATTCTTTTCCATTATAATTTTTTTCAATGTTCATCTTATTTTTGGCAAGGATACCCCAATCCATCCAGATTGAGGAAAAATTGCCATCCTCCTTTTTATTAATTTTAATTTCATTTTACTTGAGAGAACAATTTAATTATCTGCCATCAAGTTTAATCTA
This sequence comes from Methanobrevibacter millerae, assembly GCF_900103415.1. Classification (NCBI taxonomy): domain Archaea; kingdom Methanobacteriati; phylum Methanobacteriota; class Methanobacteria; order Methanobacteriales; family Methanobacteriaceae; genus Methanobrevibacter; species Methanobrevibacter millerae. Next base: position 163,849 of record NZ_FMXB01000003.1, on the reverse strand, counting down.
TTTATCTTTTTATATTAAATAATATAATTATTTTTTGATTTGAAAATGAAGTTTAGATTATTTTTTTTGATGAGAATCCTTTAAGTTAGGGCTGAAATTCTACTTCCCAGTCCACTGGTAGGCGACTCTTGGAGAGCCGTTAGCCACAAAGATTGTTCCGCACCTTTGAAAGCCGTTTTTCTCAATTAGCTTCTGCATGATTCGATTGTTTTCATGGGTGTCTATTCTGATGTTATCTGAGATGCTCTTGCAATAATTAATTGTGCAGGCGAAAATACCTTTTTTCTTCCCGTCACCTGCAATCCTATGGACAGTTATGTATTCATCATCATTGAGCCATTTTCCATTTTCGATATGAGAATATGTAGGCTCCCTGCCTTTAAAAAGTGCAAATACTCCATGGATAGAATCATTTTTGCAAATTACATGACAGACCCCATTATTAATGTCGTCTTCAATCAGCTCCCTTTTTGGATAGAAACGTCCCCACTGGTCAGGATTTCCTGTGCCAATCATGAAATCCTGAGCAATTCTGTAGATGCACATAATATCCTCTAAATCTTTCATTTCCGCCTTTTGAATATGCATGTTTACACTTTAACCTTAATCTTTGATGCAGTCAACTGGAAAAATTCCTTCCTGTTTAATATTATGGGAGGAATGATTAATAGTCTCTTTGCTTTTTTTCATCATCATGTCAATCACGCAGAATAGCTTATCAGAAAATACGAAATTTTAAGATTAATCAAAATTATATAATTAAACATGAAAAGGATAACAACGCCAATTTCCGATGAAGAAATATCAAGCCTTAAACTCGGCGATCAGATTTCCATTTCAGGAGTCATGTTTACTGGCCGTGATGCTGCACTTCCACAGCTGGTTAAGTTAATAAATGAAGGCAAGCTCGATTTTGACATTGAAGGCACTGCAATAATGCATACGGCAGTCAGTGATGCGGGAATAGCTCCAACAACAAGCAACAAGGAAGAAATAGAATCAACGATTCCTTTCTTAAGTGAAAACGGCGTAAAAATCCATATCGGTAAAGGAATGCTTCATGATGAAACCGTTGAAGCGTTAAAAGAAAACAACTCTATTTTTGTAATAACGCCACCGGTTGCAGCCCTATTAACGAGTAAAGTGCTTGAAAAGGAGTGCGTTGCTTTTGAAAGCGAAGGAATGGAAGCCATGTACAGGCTGAAAGTGGAAAACATTCCTGGAATTGTTGCTGTCATCGGCGGGAAAAGCATTTAGAATCAATATTTGTTAAAGATGTATTACTCCAAATTTGACTATATTTTTAAATTCAAATCGATTTAATTAATGCAAACATTAACCATAATAGTTTAAAGTATAATCAAATAATTAATTAATTCAAATAAATAAAAACAGTTAATTATAATTAATTTAAACAAAAATTAACAAATCTGACAATAATCCATAAAATAGAAAAGTTTAAATACTATGTAATTTAACATTAACATAAGTAATTAGTTTTTAACATAATTACCTGATTACTTAAATACTTTTGCAAAAAGATAACGTTATTTTATGGGATTAGTATGAAAACCATGATAAAATATTTGAGGCAAGACCTCAAAATGAGTCAAAAGGAACTTGGCGAGAAAGTCGGGGTTACCCGGCAAACCATTAATGCCTTGGAAAACGGGAGATATAACCCCTCCCTGTTTTTAGCCAGGGACATTACCCAAGTCTTCAATAAAATGTTATTCAAAGAAGATCGGGAGAAATATTTCTTTATAGAAGAGATTTTCCTTTTCGATGACGATTAATAGGAGTTGAAAAAAATGATATTGGACATATACAAAGATTCACTGGAATATTCAGCAAAAGACTGGAAAACCCTGGTGATATTGGGCGTTATCTGCTTATTCAGCGTCTTCTTACTACCGGTTTTCCTAATCACAGGATACAATTACAGAGTAATTAATACAGCAGTTCATGGAGTTATCAACGGGAAGGATCCTCTGCCTGAATTCGACAACATTATTGAGATGTTCGTTGACGGAATCAAGGTATTTGTGGTTCAGGTAGCCTATATGCTCGTTCCCGTAATCATATTCTTCATATTTGCGGCTATCGCATCAAACGTTAACAAAACTGCATCAATCGCATTAATGATTATCGGATGCATCATAACATTTGCAGTCGGAATAGCTGCATGTCTTATGAGCCAAATGGGAATCTGTCACATGGCTTACAATGACGGTTCATTTTCTAAGGCATTCGCATTAACAGAAATCAAGGAAGCCATTGACGATATCGGATGGTTCAACTGCATTATAACCTATTTGGGCTTAATCATAATCACCGTAGTGATTGCCTTTGTCGTCACTTCAATCATCTATATAATATTTGGAGTGTTCGGAATTTCAAGCTTGGCTTTGGGCGTAGATCCTACAGGAATAATCCTAGTTGGAGCATTGATTAATGCACTGATAACAATGTTCATCGTCGGCCCTTACCTGAGCATCTTCAATTCAAGGTCCATAGGACTGCTCTACAGCATGCAAATCTAGGGTGATTTGATGGCGAGCATGACCGATCTGGTTAGTGAAGGACTGAAGTATCCCTTCAATGACCCCAAAAGGCTCGTGAGCTTTGGAGTGCTTTTTGCACTCTTAAACCTCGTTTCCCTTGGAATTACAGAGAAAAGCGTCGATATTGTCCGGGTTTTTGGAAATACCTCAGGCAATTCATTTATACTGAAGATTTCACAGCTTCCCGCAACAGACACATACGTTTTCGCATTGCTGGGCGTTTTAAGCTTCATTATCATCTTGCTGATAATGGGATACCTTTATAGCGTGATAAAATTCTCAATTGAAAGAAAATCCGAGCTTCCGGGATTTGACGACGTTTTAAGGCTTTTGATTAATGGAGCCAAATACTTCATTGTCACTTTAGCATATAACATCATTCCCGTTATCGTATTTCTAGTTGGAATGTATACTGTTGGATTATATTACAATGGCGATTATTTGATTGTTATCTTAACCTCCATATTATTCATAATATGCAATTTCCTCCTTATTATGGCCCTTGCCAATATGATTGCAACAGACAAGTTATCAGACGCCTTTGCATTTAAAGACATTACCGGAAAAATATCCAATCTGGGATGGGTAAAATACATCGGAATAATCATATTCATCCTGATTGTCTATATGATAATAACGGTTGCCCTTGGTCTTGTTATGACGCTTTTAACGGCAGCACTGGCGATTGCGGTTAACAATGCAATGATTGTATCTGCCATAATTGCAATAATCGAAGGACTCTTCATATCCCCTTATCTGAGCGTGTTCTTCTCAAGAGCAATGGGATCTATCTACAATGAAGCAAGAAGTCCTGAATAATGTTATAGATTAAAAAAGAGCTAGTAAGGCAATGAATGTTAATGTGCTTGGTTATCGCTTAATTAACATCCCATTGCCATTTATTTTTATGTTTATTTTAATATTTAAAACGTGCCAGATAGCGTAAGATAAGAAAACTTAAATATTGATTTTATAAAAACTGCAAAAGCAGGAATTATAATAATTTTCTCCTGAATCAGTCAGGAGTATCTAATACAAACGGATGATTAAAATGAATGATTATGTAATAGAAACTAAGGATTTATCAAAAAAATATTCAAAGGATTATGTTGTTAATTCAATCGACATGCATGTCGAAAAGGGAAAGATTTACGGCCTTCTTGGAAAGAACGGAGCCGGAAAGACCACGACAATGTGCATGCTTTTGAATCTCATATATCCGAGCAGCGGAGAAATACTGCTTTTCGGAAAAAACCCTCAAAAATATTCAAGGGAGATTTACTCAAACGTGGGTTCGATTATCGAAACTCCTGGATTTTATGAGAACCTGACGGCTTATGAAAACCTCAAGGTGATTGCCAAACTGAGGGGAAACAACTATTGTGAAAACATCGACCTGGCTCTGGAAATGGTCAGTCTCGAAAACGACAAATCAAAAAAGTTCAAGGACTTCTCTTTGGGAATGAAACAGCGCCTGGGAATAGCTGCAGCCATCATGCACAATCCCAAACTGCTGATACTTGATGAACCGATTAACGGCCTCGATCCATTTGGAATAAAAGAAATCAGAACACTTTTAAAAAGACTTTCACATGAATACGGAATAACGATACTGATTTCAAGCCATATCTTAAGCGAAATAGAAAACATCGCAGACATCATAGGGATAATGGACAAGGGAGTGCTGATTGAAGAGATTCCCAAAGAGGAACTGTACCGAAGACTGGAGAAATACGTTGAATTTGAAGTCTCAGACGTTGATTTGGCCACGGAAATCCTTAAAAAGATGGGTCTCAGGCAAAATCATGACTTTACAGTTAACGATAATGGAATTCAGCTGTATAAGAGTCTGGAACATAGGGATAAAATCAATGCAATCTTCGTTAATTCAAAGATTAACGTCAGAAAGGTGAATCTCTGTGAAGAAAGCCTTGAGGACTTCTTTACAAGAGCAATATATAATTAGGTGATATCAATGATGACATTTATTCAAATGGAATTTCTAAAGCTTAAAAGATCAAAAATATTTCTTCTGAGCGTGATGGGAGCTCTTCTTCCACCAGTATTGATGTTTATTGCGGCCACCTCATTCGGTGAAGCCCAGAGCTTTCAAGCGCTTTTTGAAAACGTTAACATGTACATGTCCGCAATGTTTGCGATATTAATCTTTGCGATAATCATTTCCTACCTTTTCGGGCGCGAATACAACGAGCACACATTAAAGACAATGCTTACGATACCAATATCAAGGGAAAAGTTCCTCATATCCAAATACATAATGTTTCTGGTATGGATTGTTATATTAACGGCAGTCACAAGCATTTCAACCTTAATATTGGGCTTTGTGGCGGGCCTTGAAGGCTTTACGGCAATGCTATTTATCAAAAGCTTTGCAGAACTTCTATACGCAAACGTTCTGTTATACCTGACGTTTTCCCCGTTTGTCTTCATTTCACTTTTGATAACAAATATGGTTCCGGCAATGGTCGGGGGCGCCACATTATCATTGATTAACCTGATGGTGTACGGTCAGAGCTGGGCTCCCTTCGTTCCATGGACATGCCCTTACCTGATTGCATCCGGTGAAATAATGGAGTACGGAGCGGGCATTGCAATATCCTACGGCATTATTTTAGCAACATTCCTTATAGGGCTGGCCGTTTCATACATTTACTTTACAAAAAGTGATGCGGTGGTTTAAAAAAAAGGTTTTGTGAGTTATTTATTAAAATAACTCTTCATATTAATTTTTAAAGAAGAAATCTATTCTTCTGTAGCTTCAGTTACTTCTTCAGCTACTTCTTCGTCTTCTTCTTTTTCTTCTCTTTTTTCGAAAGCGTCTACGAAATTGACTTTGGTTACGCCTTCAATGTTTTCCCATACATCTTTGGAGATTCTGAATCTTGCAAAGGTAACGTCCATGTATGATTGCTGGTCGAATTTGGACATTTCATCCATTTGGATGTTAACGACACCGTCTTCGATGCTGATTTCGGTCTTATCAATGTCGACGTTAGGGTTTGCGTAATGTAACTCAATCATGCTTTTGATTTTTTCTTCATCGTCTTCGATGATTTCAGTTACTTCAATATCGTAAACAAGGTCTTTACCTGCTAACGGGTGGTTGAAATCCACTTTTACTCTTCCGCCGTTTACGGTGAGGATTTTACCTTCTCCGCCTTCAGCTGAAATTCTCATACCAGGATATGGGGTCATTCCCTGTTTTTTGAACTCTTTCATTGGGATTAACTGGATTGCTTTTGGATCACGTGGACCGAATGCGTCGTCTGATGCGACTTCAACGGTTTTGCGATCTCCAGCTTCAAGACCGACTATTTCTTCTTCAATAGCTGGTAATAAGTGGTTTCCTCCAACTACGATTGGAATTGGTTTGTAAGTTTTGTTTTCATCAAAGATATCTGCTTCAAGAGCAATTTCATCATAAGTGGTATCGAATACCTCATCAGTTTCTTTAGTTTTACCTGTAAAATTTACGCGAACAAAATCGCCGTTTTCAATTGCCATAAATAATAACTCCTATAAATTAATAAAAATTATAACACTAATAATTATATAATCACATACTTAATAAAGTTTCGTTTTGAACAGCTTTTAAAATACTTTTCAAAAATTTCAATTAATACTTATCAAATGGTCTTTCCAAAGCATTATAAATGGACTAAAAACAAAAAGTTAATTATGCAAAGAAGAGGAGCGGTCAATTTACCATTGCATGGAGGCCATCCGCCAAGATGGCTCTTTTCAAGAATGGTTAAGCTGTCAGGAGCATTGACTTCAGTAATCATTGAAGAATACAGTCTGAACGAGTTCATAAGAAGGGTTTCCAATCCATACTGGTTTCAGGCATTCTCCTGTGTTTTGGGCTTTGACTGGCATTCGTCCGGAACGACCACGACGACTATGGGGGCCTTAAAGGAATCTCTTTCACCGGAAGAGCATGGAATCTATTTAAGCGGTGGAAAGGGTGCCAAATCCAGAAAGACTCCTGAGGGAATTGCACATGCCGGTGAAGTTTTCAACTTAAATACAAAAACAACCGACAAGCTGATTGAAACGAGCAAACTGTCTGCCAAAATAGATAATTCATGCATCCAGGACGGCTATACGTTATACCAGCATCATTTCTTCGTTACCGAAAAGGGAGACTGGGCCGTAATCCAGCAGGGAATGAATACCGAAAACAAGTACGCCCGCAGATATCACTGGATGGGCGAAGAGGTCAATGACCTGCTTTTGGAGCCCCACAGCGGAATATCCTGTGACGTGAAAACTCCCGAGACCCTTAACATGACCGATAAGGAAAGTAAGCAAGCCCAGAACATCAGTGTTGATTTAATTAACGATAACCCTGACCATTTAAGGCAGTACTTTAAAAGAAAAGACAACCAGACTCTTTTAGAGGATTTTACGATGCCATCACATCATCCGGTTCTTGATATGGACATTTCAGATAAGGAATTTGAGGTTTTAAAGAACGCATGGGAAATACAGCCCGAAAACTATGAGGAACTGATATTGCTTAAGGGAATAGGGCCTAAAAAAATAAGGGCACTTGCATTAATATCCGATCTGGTTTACGGAGAGCCTGCAAGCTGGAGGGACCCGGTCAAGTATAGCTTCACCCATGGAGGAAAAGACGGCTTTCCATACCCTGTTGATAAGGAAGTCTATGATAATTCCATCCAAACCATAAAGGATGCCCTGGATCAAGCAAGAATCAATAAAGATGAAAAATTGAAAGCAATCAAAAGACTGGACGATTTTATATCCTAGCGGTTTTCATCGTGGATGTTTACGTTTTTTCCGTGAGCGGTCGGAATCACTTCAAATACCGGATTTTCAAATTCCAAATCGAATTCCTTGCCGTCCATCAATAAATGCTGGAAAACGGCCAGTGATGATACTTCAGAGTGAGGCTGCGTTGTTACTGAAACGTTCCAGTCGGCGGCCTTGTAAACCTTTCCGGGAACCTTGGAACCCCCAACGATGATTAATATGTCGCTTCCGTCCTCGCGGATTTCCGGAGCAACCTCATGAGCCTGTGAACCATACATAGTCAAGTGAACCACCTTGCCGCCATTATCCTTCCATGCATTAATAACGCCCATGTAGGCGTCGGTGTGTTCGATTTCAAAGTTTCCACCCCATCTAGAAGCGGTATCTCTTACATTTTCCATTAATTTGTTGTCCTCTTCGCCTGCGAGGTAAATTTTGCTTGCCCCGAACGCACGTGCGGTGAGGCATACGTGAGTCGTGATACGAGTATCCCTTTTCAATCTATGATCCAATCTTAAAACGTTAACATTCATCTTATCACCATTAATTATAAATAATAAAGAGCTATTGACATGAAAAGCAGTGCCATCAGTCTTCCGACCTCATTGCTCATTCCTAAAACATCCCCGTTGGCAACGCCGAAGTTTCTCTTTGCTATTAATGATATTATAAGTCCTGCAAAGATTGCTCCGATCAGTCCTATTATGCCTGTGACTCCACCCAGAAGAAATGCTATAATGCCAACAATTACTGTAGAGAGCACATAATTTCCAGGATGTGTTGAAGTAATAAAATAGCTTCCGATTCCTGGAGTCAATGGCCTGGAAGTGAGGGCAGTCGTTAAAAGTGAGCTTTTAGCCACCATTTCACAGATGACAATTCCTGCTATGAATTTATAATCGAGAATATTGGTTAGTCCGGCTATTGTTATTGAAGCAACCAGAAAGAGCGTTGCTATTCCGCCGGCACCTACGGAAGAGTCCTTGACCACACTTATTTTCTTTTCGGGATTTCCATGAACCATGACACCGTCAGCCATATCCATTACGCCGTCAAGATGATTATAGCCAGTAATCAGCATTAAAAACCCGTACACCAGCGCTGCCGTAAGAAATGCGTTTAGATGCAGGAATTCACCGCAGACATAACCGAAAGCGGCCGCCAAAATACCGATAAACAGATGTATGAATGGCCAGCACCATACCATGCGCGTCATGTATTCGATTGACGTGAAAACATTAATAGGAAGTATCGTTGAGAAAGTCAATAATCCCAAAAGCGATTTTATCGGTGAAAATCCCTCTTCCTGAAAATAATTGTCATCTTCCATTGTTGATTCCTCAAAAATCATTAATTTGCGATTATAATAGTTATTAGTTTTTTTATTAAATGTAATTCATCAGTATTATATTTTTACAAATAATTTTAAATATTTTTTCATTGAGCAAAATCGAATTTTTTGCTTATTTACAAAGGATATGGATTGATAGTTGAATTATCCATCTTTGAACGAATCTTTCATATTAACATATGCTTGTTGAAAAATATCCATTTAGTTAATTAATCATTTCAAAATTCATTTAATTTAAAAAGAGACGGTTAACGAAAATATAAAAAAAAGTTAGAGGTTTAAACCTCTAAACTAGTGCAAAACTTGTTTCAGTATCAGCAATCTTAAGATTTTCACAATGCCTATCACAGTATTGTAAAAGATAATTATTATCATTGATTAAGAAGTTTACATTCAATTCAATCAAATCTGAACTAATGATTATTTTAACATTACCCTGAGGATTAATCAGAAGTTCTTTTTCAATATCAAGTCTTTTAGAAGCAGAAAGAATTTCCAAATTTACTGGAAAATCATTTTCATCAAAATCCAAAAAAACGCCAACATCCAAATCAACTGATTCTTTATATGTATATTCCTGTTTAACCTGAATATTAACAATATCCAAATCAAAGTCATATGTATATTCTGCATCTAATTCTTTTATTTTCATTAATGTTTCCTCCTTTCAATTGATTTATCAATAACAGTCAATATCATTATTTCATTTTCATTCAATATATCAATTGCTATTGATAAGTCACGGAATTTTGTATATTCAAAGACTAACAAAAATCTACTTGAAGAATTTGCTTCTTTTTCAATAGCTACTGGTTTTTCTTGAGATAATTTTTCATATATCAAACCTAAATTAACAGATCTATCTCTAGATCTAATAATGGAATGAGGGGAATCTTTTATTCCATAAGGATTATTTTTAAGATTTTTTAAGACATTGAATGCATCTTCAATATCATAATCCATAATATCAATCCTCCAAGAATTAATTTTTAAAAATATAGTTAATATTTTATGAATAATATACCATATAAACCTATTTAACTAAATAAAAATAGAAAATATTTTATAATAATTAAACGATGAAAAATAATTTTATACGATAAAATAAATTTCACATCCGAATATGAATATTATAAGTTCAATATAACTTTCTTTAAAACACGACAAATATCGTTAAAACAAGCTTCAAAGACATTAAAATTCCTAAAAAAAGAATCTTTGATGGATTCATTAATTTTGTAGATTTCACTTTTATATTCTTTTATTCTTCAAAAATCTTAGATACGCATCCTGCAATGAGTCCTGCGAAAACATCTTCCATTATCGGCGGCAAACCGTAGATGATTCCGGGTTTTACATCAATGTAATGCCTGAAGTTTAAAACAGCCTTCGTTCCGGCAATCTGGTTTGCAACTGCCATTCCCAGAACCTCATCGGAGTAGAGGTGAGCCGAATCATCGATTTCACGTATTCTCGTTAAGTCATCTTCCGTTCTGATAGCTGCCATTATAAGGGCAATGACATTAATGTCTGTTAACGCATGAATAATTTGAGCTTCCATTTTTCCTTCAAGCTCTTCGGTTATTTCAACGCCGTTTAAAAGCTCCATTCCGGCCTCGACCAAATCTCCAATCAGTATTCCTTCAGCAACCAAGTAATCTAAAATCCCAAATGTTAAATCCAATCTTTCAAAAGCGTCCTCCAAGCTTATTTCAACAGCCTCTTCGATGTTGGTTTCAATATCATTAATGCCCGAACATTCACCGGAAGCATTTGCCAAAACGGCAAGAAAATCATCGGTGTTTAGAATGTTTTCAATGTGCAAAGGCAGATTAAGACTCGCAAAATACTTCGCTTTCGCTTTGGTGACGTCTCTATAGATTTTCATCAAATTATTTTGGGATAATCTCCGGTTAATGCAGATGACGTGGCTTATGTTGATTCTGGCGTCTACAAAACCCTTTTCACTGTTTAAAACTTTCAGGTTTTCCGCAAAATCCTGTAATACAACGTCGTTTGACATGAAGGTGAATATCTCCACATCGCCGTAGGAATTCTTAAAGTAACTGATGGAATCCATTAATTGAACGATGCAGGATTTAACATCATTATTTTCAGCTTTTGTTGTAACGATGACGTTTTCAACCGTGTTAATTACGTCACTTTCTGTAAAATCGCTTATGGCCATGAAATTATCTGGATTGGTGAAGCAGATCTCATCATCCTTTTCGGTAATCTTAAACTTGCTTTCATTCATATACTATTATATATAACGAAGTTAAAAATAAATGTTTAAGAAAGGATTTGGGAAATTATTATGACAATCATTATTGACCCGCAATGCAGCGGAATTTCAGGAAACATGATTATCGGCGCACTCGTCGATTTGGGTGCGGATACCGGCAAACTGAAAGAGGTTATGGAATCATCAGCTAGAATCGTAGGTGAAGTTGAAGTAACTTTTGATGAAATTAATAAATGTGGTATTGATACTATATATTGTCATGTTGAAATGTTTGATAAAAAAGGTCACGTTCATTTTAATGAAATAGTCGATGGAATAAATGGCCTAGACCTTGATGAAGATATTAAAAAAACATCCATAAATATATTTAAAAGAATGGCTATTGCCGAGTCAAAAGTTCACGGCAAAAGCATTGATGAAATTCACTTCCATGAGGTCGGAGCAAGCGATGCGGTTGCCGACGTTGTGGGATCCGTCTGGGCATTCCATTCACTGGGCTTTGATAGCAAAAACGTTATCGGCCTTCCGATAGCCGTGGGTGGAGGTACAGTAAATACCTCACACGGAACCCTTCCGGTACCTGTTCCCGCAGTATTGGAGATTTTAAAAGGCTACAATTTCATTGGAGGGCCAGTTTCAAGCGAGCTTGCAACTCCTACCGGCTGTGCAATTTATGCCGAGTTATGTTCTGAGATTAAGGAGTTCATTCCTCTTGTGAAAGCAGATAATGTCGGATACGGTTCCGGAAGCAAGGATTTCGACCATCCCAACATCTTAAGGATTATCAAGTCATCAAACATTAATGAAAGCGATAAAATTGATGTAATTGAGACCAATATCGACCATTTAACCGGTGAGGAAATCGGATATCTCTTTGACGTTTTACTGGATGCTGGCGCATCCGACGTGTCTGTAACGCCGATTATAATGAAGAAAAACCGCCAGGGAAGTTTGCTTAAAGTAATTTCCAAAAGAAGCAATCGTGACAAACTGGTTGAGTTGATATTCAAGGAAACCGGAAGTTTAGGCATCAGGATAGCTCCTAATATCCATAGGGGAACGGCCAAAAGAGAGTTCATTAAAAAAGCTTTTGTGATTGAAGGCGAGGAATATGAAGTCACTTTCAAAATAGGCTACGTTAACGGCAAGGTAATCTCTTCTAGACCGGAATATGAGGATTTAAAGAAAATCGCTCAAAAAAGCGGTTTAAGCCTCAGAAAAGTAAGGGAGCTGGTTAAATGAAAGCCATCGCAGTACTTTCCGGAGGGCTTGATTGCTGCGTGGCCGCAAGCGTTTATGCCCGAGACTATGACATTCATGCAATAACATTCAACTACGGCCAGAAGGCATTTAATCAGGAGCTTAAAGCATCACGCGCAATCTGTGAAAAGATGGGCTTTACCCACAGTGTAATTGACCTGCCGTGGCTGGCTGAAATCAGCGATTCGACGTTAAATACCTCCGAAGACATTCCCGAAGTTGAAATTAATGATTTGGACAATTTGGAGAAATCCTTAAAAACAGCCGACAGCGTCTGGGTTCCTGCAAGAAATACTGTTTTTACCGCAATTGCGGCATCATACGCTGAAAGCATCGGTGCGGAGATAATAATCGTCGGATGGGATAAAGAGGAAGCCGCCACATTTCCCGACAATTCAAAAGAATTTTTAGAAAGCTTTAATGAATTGTTTAAAGTAGGTTCACCAATTGATATTGAAATCAAGGCTCCGGCCATTGACCTGGACAAGGATGAAATCGTGAAGCTAGGCGCTGAAGTTAATGCACCGATGGAGCTTAGCTATTCCTGCTACAAAGGCTTTGAAAAGCACTGTGGCGTTTGTGAAAGCTGCATGAGAAGAAAAAGAGGCTTTAAAAAAGCAGGCCTTGAAGATTTAACTCATTATGAAAAATAAAAAAAAGAAGTTAAGGGTTTAAATTCCTTAACTTGAAATGGTAATTTTGTTTGCGGCATTCAATCCGTTGTACGTTGTGGTAATGATGTACTCGCCAGCCATTAAATTAATTTTCAAGCGGGCAACACCATTTTCATCGGTTACCTTATTGTAGAAAACACCATTGATGTTGAATGTAACATTTGCGTTAGCTAGAGGTTTACCCTGACCATCGAGGATTGTTGCATTGAAATAGGATCCATCCTGATATTTCATGTTCAAGTTCTCGGTTTCAATGACTGACAATACAGTGATGTTGTTGGATGCCATCAAGCCATTGTACTGTGCAGTAATGACATATTCACCAGGTTCAAGGTTAATACTTAATTTAGCCTGACCGGATTCATTGGTTTGACGAGTGTAGAATACACCGTTAATGTTGAATGTTACGTTTACACCGGCCTTAACAGGATTTCCTTCATCATCAAGGATTGTAACTACATATTGGGAATCGTTCCTGTAATATTTGACCAGATCATCATTTTCAACGATTGTAGGCAATACTTCAATGAGGTTCGTGTACTGTTCACCGGTAACAGGGTTTTTGGCCGTGATGATGTACTCGCCAGGGTTTAAATTAATGTTCATGCGTGCAGTACCGTTTTCATTGGTGTAGCGTTTATAGAAAACGCCGTTGATGTTGAATTCGACTTCAGTATGATTTCCTAATGTTTTACCTTCTGAATCATAGAAAGTTGCATAGTACTGAGTTCCGTTTCTGAACATTTTAGTCACATCGTCTCCGTCGACGGTAGGCAGGATAAATACGCGTGAAACAACTACGGTTTCATTGCACTGAACATAGACTTCATAGGTGCGGCTGTTTAATCCTAAACCGATTGATGCAGAACCGTTTTCATCTGTAACCCTTTTATAAGTCACATCGTTTATCGTGATGTTGACGGTAGCGTTGGCTATAGGGTTGAAGGCGCCGTCGGTTACATTGACATAGAACCTTTCAGGGCCGCCGAAGTACTTTTCAACATCCGGAGCATCGATGTTTATGCCGTCATCATAGAAAGTTACAATGCCGGATTCAGGTAAATGATAATCTGAACATGTGATTTCTACCTCATAAGTGCCCGGAGCTACAGGCTCATCCAGATAATCCGGAGTTATGAGATAATAGTCGGCATATTCATGATATATGACATGGTCCCCATCGAAATCATTGAGATATTTGTGGAAGTATTCCGTGCCGTTAAGCAGGACAATTACCTCTTCATTCCACCATTCGTCTATAAGTTCCACAAATGCAAAGTATCTGATATCATCATCACAAAGGTAATTTCCAGGCAATACTTTAGGAGTAACGTAGGATAAAAAGGTAACGTTGGCATCATTTGAAAGCGTACCGTTTTCACCTGAAAATGTGACGTTGATTTCATGTTTTCCCAAGCCTACAAATTCGAAATACTCTGAATATAAGTCGTAAACTGAAAAATTGCCAACTTGGCGGTAGTCTCCCATTAATTCAATCGGAAGGTCGATGAATGATTCCCCGTCCCATGTAATTATAACGTTACCGGTAGTATTTACAGGAATTACAATCTGAATGAAGGTAGCGTCCTGCACATATACCTCATCGCGGAGAATGACTATGGCTATATCGCTTTCATTGTCCTCAACAACGGAAGTGGCATTATATATTTTTATTTCATAATAATCGCTTACCGTGACGTTTTCATTGGTGAAAATCAATTCCACTACGTAATCACCGGCTTCGATTTCAGTGTCCAAATCGTCAATAAAAATCTGATATTCGACTCTGCCCGCATTTGGTCCGCCGCCGATTACGTTGGAATAGATTTCATCGAGGGTCTTGTTGAAGCATTGTTCTCCGTCGATTAAAATGATGACGTTTCCCTCATCGATTCTAGGATCAAGTCCTACTGAAGCGACAGTGGCCGCATCAAGCACTCCTCCAATATAGGCATAATCCCATGCCCACAATGGTGAGGCCATTTCATAAACGCTTTCAAATATGACCTCATCTTCATAAGTGAACATTATGTTATACTCAACCGGTTCATTGACGCTTAAGCCGTAACAGTCAACGCCCAAGTCTTCCCATGTGAAATCAATAAATCCGCTTGTGTCATTGATTGATGTTGAAACGGCAATTTCGTTGATTACGCTCCCCCATCTTATTACGGTAATCATAACTTCCTTACCGGCGCTGCCTACAGGATAGTAAAGCTGGAACGGAACGTCCAGATCGATTGGCTGCGGCCAGCCGAAGCTGATGTTTTCATTTACCCAGAATTCATTATAGTCGACGACAGAGATAACTCCGCCGCCAATCCACCATTCATCATCATCATTTTGGAAAAACAGCTCGGTGCGGTATCTTCCGGTTTCGATAATTCCCAAATCAGGAATAAGATATACAGCATTTGTGTCCCATACGCTTTCATTGACATCATAGACAATAGCGTCCAAATCAGTATCTGTAAATTCAATTCTAACGCTGCCGTTATAATTTTCAGGACAATAGAATCTTACCCCGAGCGTTTCATTTATGTCATTTATATCAACATTTTCCTCATTTACATATGCATCGAAATCCCCTTCAGGATCGCCAGGCTGCATTTCACCCAACCCGTCAGCCATTATGTCATCGCCTGCGAAATTGTCCGCATCATCCGATGCGCCAACCATCGAAACGCTTAACATAGCGACTAATAGGAGAGTAACTAAAAAAATCTTTTTAAATCTCATTTTTCCATCTCCAAAAATGCACTGATTAATAACAAAATTATTAAAAAGTATACATTATGTATAAAAATATATTATATTCAATATAAATAAGTGGCGATTTGACTTTTTAATGAAAAATTGATAAAAAATTAGCGGAAAATGAAAAAAAAACTCTTACTGGAAAATTCAAGTAAGTAAAAAAGATTCGTTTAAAAAATAAAAAAAAAGAAGTTAAGGGTTTTAATTCCCTAACTTGAAATGGTAATTTTGTTTGCTGCGTTCATTCCGTTATAGCTTGTGGTAATGATGTACTCGCCAGCCATTAAATTAATGTTGAGGTGAGCAACACCATTCTCGTCAGTTACCTTATTGTAGAAAACACCATTGATGTTAAATGTAACATTTGCGTTAGCTAACGGTTTGCCTTGGCCATCAAGGATTGTTGCATTGAACTTGGATCCGTCCTTATATTTCATGGATAAGTCCTCGGTTTCAATGACAGACAATACAGTGATGTTGTTGGATGCCATCAATCCGTTGTACTGTGCAGTAATGATGTATTCACCAGGTTCAAGGTTAATACTTAATTTGGCCTGACCTGATTCATTGGTTTGACGAGTGTAGAATACACCGTTGATGTTGAATGTAACGTTTTCACCGGCCTTGGCAGGATTTCCCTGACCGTCAAGGATTGTAACTACATACTGTGAAGC
Source organism: Methanobrevibacter millerae (assembly GCF_900103415.1). Taxonomy (NCBI): domain Archaea; kingdom Methanobacteriati; phylum Methanobacteriota; class Methanobacteria; order Methanobacteriales; family Methanobacteriaceae; genus Methanobrevibacter; species Methanobrevibacter millerae. The sequence goes on along the minus strand of NZ_FMXB01000003.1, from coordinate 147,527 downwards.
GTTTCTGTAGTATTTTACCAGATCGGTGTTGTTGACAATGGAAGATAAAACGGTGATATTATTAGCTGCCTGTTCTCCGGTTTTCGGATTATAGGAGGTAATAACATATACGCCAGGGTTTAAATTAATGTTTAATCTGGCCGTACCGTTTTCATTGGTGTAACGTTTATAGAAAACACCGTTAATGTTGAATTCAACTTCAGTGTTGTTTGCTAAGGTTTTGCCGTCTGAATCGCAGAAAGTAGCATAGAACTGAGTATCGTTTTTATAGATTTTTGTGATATCATCAGCTTCAACGGTAGGCAAAATGGTAATTGGAGCATCGGCGGTCAGATTATACGTTTCGCCCAAATAGGTACCTGTTGCAGCATAATCGCCTGAATTCAAACCGATATTCATTTTAGCAGTACCGTTTTCATCAGTAGTTCTGGTGTAGTTTCTGCCGTTGATTGTAATGATAATTGTCTTATTTGACATTGGAGTGCCTGAAGCATCAGTTAAAGTGAATTTCAATTGATCGGCATTACCGAAGTATTTCACTAAGCCATCACTGGTAAGGAAATATTTTTCCATAGCAGGAGTGTTGTTGTAAACTGATGAAGTATCCATATCATAATCAACAGACGCATCACCCGTGAGTTCATTAGCTACCAGATAGTTATCTTTTACCACAGCGTTGATTTTAGTAACATCAATACTGTATTCACCCATTACGCTGATATTGTTGTCGCTTACTGTTGCATTACCGAATATGCCTTTAAATGCAGTGGATTTTGTTGAATTGGAGAAAATTTTCATTTCATTATCCTTTACAGTTAAATTCTTGGTTTTTGAATAGATACCAATTGATTCGTTACCTGCAATCAGGAATTTATTTCCTTCAACGTTTTCCTCCAATCCTGCAATTTCCATACCGTAAGCAAGGTCAGCAGATGCGACAATGACATTATTTACGTAATCGACACTTACATTTCCGTTAGACATTGCTGAATAGATTGGATATACAACTCCAGGTGCGGAATTTGCTATGAAATTGTCTTTGACAACTCCTGAAGCAGGTCCTTCAATGTTAATGCCGTTTGCATAGTATGCATCGGAATTTGCAGTGATGTTGTTCTTTTCGACAGTTAAGTTTTCTCCTGTAATCTGCAATCCGTAAATGTATGCGTGACCGTCAGCTTCAATATTGTTTGATGAGATTTTAGCATTATCTGAAATTATGTGTATCGTATAGATTGTATCATAAGATCCGACAACATTTGAATAGTCTAAAGTAACATCGTTTCCATAAAATATAGTTTCTGGAGAATCAATGTGAATACCTTCAGATATGACATAACCTACCCAATTTCCGCTGCCTGCAGGCTCTTCTCTCCAGTCAACTGCACATGATGGAATAGTAATGTCAATGTTGTTTTTCGTTAATACAGGAGTTATACAATCTTCCAGGTAAATTGCATAATTATCGGTTGAGCCTGAAGTGTTGCCCACATAGGTAATGTTGTTGTAAGAAATAAGAATATCTGACTCTTTAGCTGCGATTGCGCATGAATCGTCCATACCATTATCAGTAACATTTATTTCATTATCAAAGATGCTAGCTACACCGCCTTCAATATAAATACCTCTGGAAAGTGAATTAATTAAATTTAAAGTGACGAATGCATCTGAATCAACCAATTGAATAGCTGCAGTCATTGGAATGAATGTTTCAACAGTTGAGGAATTTCCTAAGTTTTCACCTAAAGCGCTGATATCGTTATCTCTGATTTCGGATTCTTTTGATTTGATAGCCAGTCCGGTAGTTTTATTACCTTCAACTACGATTACGTTACCCCTTACAACTTCATAGGTTCCGCATAGCTCCATACCGTAAACGATATCAGAAACAGCTCCAATAGTGTTGTTGATGTATTTAACTTCAAGGTCTCCTCCGTTCATGCCTGAATAAACAGGATAAGCAACGACAGGAGAGGCAACAATGATGCTGTTATTGCTGACGGTAGCGTTTAGTGAAGCTTCTATTTCAATTCCGTTAGCGTAATTGGAAGATTTTATGATAAATGTGTTACTGTCAACAATAGAATCATCAGCTTCGATATACAATCCGTAGACGTATGAGAAACCTGAAGCGCCGATTGCATTATCGCAAACGCTAACATTGTCTGAATCCTTAATGTCTATTGCATAAATGGTGTCAAATGATCCGATTGCGGAATTGGCTTCAACATCAACTGTATTATCAGTGAAGTTTAAAGCTGAACAGTTGTTGAATACAAGACCTTCAGAAACAGGGAATTTAACCCAAACTCCGCTTCCAGGAGGAATTTCCTTCCAGTCAACATAGCATGAAGGAAGGAAATATCGAAAACATTGCCTTCAATCAATGATTCAGCGCAGTCATTTAAACAGACAGCATTGTTTATCGTTTCACCGGAGGTATTTCCAACGTAGGTCACATTGTTGTCTAATATGCTTACATCTGATTCTTCAGCGAAAATTGCATAGGAATCTGTCAATCCGTTGTCAGTAACATTTATTGCATTATTGTAAATTAAAACTGAACCGCCTTCAGCGTGAATGCCTATGGAATCAGAGTTGATCGTATTTGCTTCAATGCTTGCGAAAGAGTTAACCAGTTGAATGCCAACGGACATTGATTTGAATATTTCAACCACTGATGAATTTCCTAAGTTTTCACCAGGAGCATTAATGGTGTTATTGAAAACGTATAAAGTTTTGCTTTTAGAAGCAATGCCTGTGGTTTTATTTCCCAGCACATTTATTGTGTTTCCCATAACGACTTCATTTGAGCCGCAAAGCTCCATGCCGTAAACGATATCTGCCTTTGCGTTAATGGTGTTGTTGATATATTCAACTTCCAAATCTCCGCCATTCATGCCTGAATAAATCGGATATGCAAGACTTTCAGCCTCAGCAGTAAAAATGTTATTGCTTACAGTAGCGTCTAAAGAGGCTTCAATTTCCATATCATTGACATAATAATCGGATTTTATGGTAAAAATATTATTGTCAACAATCAAATCGTCAGCTTCAACGTATAATCCGTAAATGTAAGTTTTGCCTATACCTGAAACGTTGTTATCACTGAATTCAACGCCACTGGAATTTTTAATATCGACTACGTAAATCGTGTCATAACTTCCAACAACATCATTGTAGCTAACGCCAATGAAATTGTCAACTATGGTCAGGTCACTGCATCCTTCAAAGACCAGGCCTTCACTGACAGGGAATTTAACCCAATTGCCGCTTGCCGGAGGGACTTCTTTCCAGTCGACGTAGCATGACGGAATATCAGCTAAAATGATATTATCCTCCAGCAATATGTCTGAAGTGTCTGAAACATAAATGACGTTATTTACCTCACTTCCGTCAGTTTTAGCGTTCAAATAGAATTCATTACCCAATATACATAAATCATCGGCATTTTCTGCGTAAATAATATATGCAGTATCGGATTCATTTAAAACATAGCTGATTAGCATGTCTTCAATTGTAGCGTTTGTTCCATTGATTAAAATAGCTGAACCCATGGTTGAAACAGGAGCAGCGTCGAAGTTCATTTTAAGTCCGTTTAAATTAATGCTGTCAGCGAGCAGAATGAATGCCATGTTATTTAAAGTGGCGTTCAGGCTTAAGACAGTTATATTTTTATTGATTGTAATTGCATCCACCAAATTATCGAATTCACCTTTAAAGTACAATACAGTGAAATTAAGGTCTCTGTAGTTTCCGTCAGTATCGAAGAAAACGAAGAAATTGTCTTTAGTTACAACATTGCCCAATGCAGCGTTATCGTGAACGGAGTTGTTTCCATTGCTTTTAACTGCTTCATCCCCCATGTAATCATTGGAAGATAAGGTGTTGAATGAAACTTCATTTCCTGTGGTTGTAGTTAAGTCAATTGCATATTCGCTTTCAGCACTAATGGTATTGTTTTGAATGGTGTTGTTTTTGGATTTGACCGTTACAGGAGATAAAATGATATTGTTGGTCAATGTAGTGTTTAAAGCGGCCGCATTAAGGGTTACACCACCTTCACCGATAATGTTATTGTCAACAACAGCATTTGCTTTTGATAATGACAATGATTTCATTTGATTGTCTTCAACAATACTATCGGAACCTGCAGTCATTGAACCGTCAACAATGTTTCCTGAAACGTAGGAAAAATCACCGGCCGTGAAACTGCATCCGCCGGTTAAAACATTGTTTGTATAGTTATTATTGTTTTGGGCGGAAAATGACTGGCCTGCAATACCGCTTGCACCGTTATAATCGATTGTGTTGTTTTCAATTAAGTTTTCATTTCCTGCAACAACAAGCGCCATACAAAAGCCGGATTTCAAACCATGGATATAATTGTTTGAAATGACATTTCCTGTAGGTGCAGTGCCTGTCCATTTGGCAGGAACATAAGTGGTTATATAGACCGCATTACCGCTACTTCCATTAATTACTACTTCATTGTTGTCTACAGTACAGTAATCTGAATATCCAATAACGATTATGCTTGAACCAGTTCCCCTGTTTTCAAAATAGCTGTCTTTAACAGTTACATTTTTTGAACCTGCCTGAACACACATGAAACCAGTTCCGGAACCTACACCTGACATGTTAGCCATCATGTAGATATCTTCAATCACAACATCAGAAGCTCCGGTTACGTAAAATGCAGAGTTTATAAAGTTTAAACCAGTTACGGTAGTACCGGATCCGCCGGCAGAGATATGGAAACAACCGCCAGCAGTATCCTTTTTACCAATATCGTTAAACAGCGCATCCTCAGTACTTGAAATGATTGTTACCGGTTTAGTTATGTTTACTTTATAATCAGTACCGGTAAAAGTACCTTGGAAGTCCAAAGTAGAGCCTTCACTAACATTGCCATTCAACTCACCATCAGCAGTGAAATAATTGCTGAACGTTGTGTTTGTAATGACAAAGGTTTCCCCAGCCCCCAATTCATTATCTTGAGAAAGACTAATCTCGGAATCGATTGCAGAGTCATCAGCTGCAATGATATCTGAAGTGTCTTCCGTTGCACTTACCGCATTAACGGCTAAAAGCATGATTAATGCAATAAGCAAACATAGAATTTTTTTATTTGATTTCATAATTATCACATCAGTTTGTAAAGCACAATTTAAATATTGTTAAGTATTCTTTACATTATAATATATGTTTTTACTGATATATAATAATTATTGAAAAAACGTTCAAATGAAAGAAATATAGCACATCACGATTAATTAATGATTATATTCAGATGCGAAAAAACTCTTACTGGAAAATTCTAGTAAATAGATTAAATCAAGTTAATTAATTTAAAAAATAAAAAAAGAAGTGTAATTTGAAATTACACTTAAATAGCTGTCCAACCACCGTCTACACAGACCAATTGTCCGGTACAGAAACTGGAAGCGTCGGATGCGAAGTAAATTGCAAGACCGTCGAGTTCACCAGGTTCACCAAGTCTGCCCATAGGACAGTATGCTGTAATTAAGTCCATGAATCCTTCCATTTCAATACTGTCTACAGTCAATTCGGTTTCGAATACTGCAGGACCGATTGCGTTAACGGTAATGTTGTATTTAGCCCATTCGACAGCAAGATTTTTGGTTAAGTTCATTACTCCACCTTTTGCTGAGGAGTATGCGGAAATTCCTCCACCAGGGAAGATTACGCGGGAGTGAATTGAACCGATGTTGATAATTTTACCATAGTTTTGTTCGATCATTACTTTACCGACTTCTGCACAGGTGTAGTATACACCGCTTAAGTCGATTTTAATGTGTCTATCCCATTCGTCAGCACTTTGGTCGACAACAGGTTTGTTGTTACCCATACCAGCTGCGGTTACGAGGATATCGATTCTTCCGAAATGGTCAACTACTTTTTTAACAGATTCGGCGATGTTTTCAGGGTCTCCGACATCCGTTATGGCGTACATGACTTCAACGCCATATTCATCTTCTAAGATTTTTTTGTTTTCGATGAGTCTTTCTTCTCTTCTAGCGAATAATGCTAATTTAGCTCCTTGGCTAGCGTATGCCTGAGCAATTTGCCAACCGAGACCGGAAGATGCTCCAGTAACAAGAGCGACCTTATCTTTAATATCAAAGTAGTTTTTCATTTTTTCACCTTAAAAAATTTTCAAAGTTTTTATCTAAAACTTCGATATTATAATCTTTATACTCTGAAATATATAAATTTGTCTAATTGATTTTCTAAAAGATTATAACATATTCAATGAAAAAATTAAACAAAATGACAATCTTTTACTATTGAAAATGACTAACCGGGCAAAATTCACGATGTTAACATTCAATATTTATTAAAAAAAGCAACAAAATGCACCAATGATTAAAATATGTACAAAATCCTAAAAATTTAATTTGTAGAATAATCAAAATAATAATTTATCAATATAAAATAATAAAAAATTTAAAAAAAATAATAAGTAGGTTATCTATTCGATAACCATCAGGATATCTCCGGCGCTGACTGCGTCACCAGGTTCCACGAAAATTTCCTTAACGACACCTTCAACTTCGGACTGAATGTCGTTTTCCATTTTCATGGCTTCGATAACAGCGATTGTTGAGCCTTCAGATACCTTATCTCCAACGTTAACGTTAACCTTGATTACCATACCCTGCATTGAGGAGAATACTCCACCTTCAACAGGAGTGAAAGGACCTTTTTCGGTTTCCTCAACTTCCATGAATCCGGTAGGCATGATTTTAACTTCATAAACGTCTCCGTCAACTTCAACGTTATACTGGGTCGGAATTCCGATTTCATCGTCAACAATGGATGGTGCCTTAAGCTCTTCCTCAACAGCTTCCCCTTTTAGGAATTTAGGGGCAATCGGAGGATACATTGCATAAGTCAATGCGTCTTCATCGGTTTTGACGAATCCTTTCTCCATTCCTTCGGATTTATATTTGTCGAATTCAGGCTCCAAAAGATCTCCAGGCCTGCAGGTAATGACCTCTTCGTCTCCGATTATTTTCTTGGAGATTTCAGGATCAACAGGTGCAGGAGGCCTTCCGTAATTTCCTTTCATGTATTCCTTGACTTCGTTGGATACGGTTTTGTACCTTTCTCCACCGAGGACGTTCATGACCGCCTGGATACCTACAATCTGGCTTGTCGGAGTTACGAGCGGAGGATAACCCATGTCCTTCCTAACACGTGGCATTTCCTCAAGCACGTCGTTGTACCTGTCAAGGGCGTTCTGTTCCTTGAGCTGTGAAATGAGATTTGAAAGCATTCCGCCAGGAATCTGATACAATAATACATCTGCATCGATACTTTCAGCGATAGGGTCAAGTATTGTTGCGTACTTTTCCTTGATGTCTTCAAAGTACTTTTTAATTGACGCCAGCTGTTTCAAGTCCAATTCCGTGTCATACGGAGTTCCCTGGAGGGCTGCAACCATACTCTCGGTTGGAGGCTGTGAAGTACCCCAGGAGAGCGGTGAAATAGCAGTGTCCAGTATGTCCACGCCTGCCTGACATGCGGCATAATAGCTGATAGGAGTCATTCCGCTTGTACAGTGGCAGTGCAGGTCAACCAGCAAATCGGTTTCCTCTTTGAGTTTGGATACCAAATCATATGCGGCTGAAGGAGTAATAAGTCCTGCCATGTCCTTGATGGCCACGGAATCACAGTCAAGAGCTTCAAGCTCCTTGGCCAAATCCACGAAATCGTCCAGGGTATGAACCGGACTGATGGTGTAGCTGATTGTACCCTGTACATGGGCGCCCTGAGCTTTTGCGACTTTAATTGCCTTTTCCATATTTCTGATATCGTTTAAGGCATCGAAAACTCTAAAAATGTCTACACCGTTTTCATAGGATTTTTCAACGAATTTTGTAACGACGTCATCAGGATAATGCTTATAACCCACTAGGTTTTGTCCCCTTAAAAGCATTTGAATAGGAGTTTTATTAAATTCAGACTTTAAGTTCCTTAATCTTTCCCAGGGATCCTCATTTAAATATCTGATACATGTATCAAAAGTTGCTCCACCCCACGCTTCAACAGAGAAGTATCCTACTTTATCCATCTCTTCTGCAATAGGAACCATGTCCCTGGTTCTCATCCTAGTTGCAAGTAAGGACTGGTGGGCATCCCGAAGTGCAGTTTCAGTAATTCTTACTTTAGCCATTTATTTAACACCTCTTTAAAATTATTTACAGTTAACTGAGTAATTTTCATACATTATACTACAATATATGTATGTTCATATATTAATAAATTTGTAATACTAATAAAAAAAATAGGGATTGAAAAATTATCTTTCCAAATCGCCGGAAATGAATTTTTCAACATTATCGTATGCTTCGTCGTCTGTGTATTGGATTGGAGGGTGTTTCATGGTGTATGAAGAAATAGAAGTTAATTGTCCACCGATACCTCTTTCCAAACCTATTTTACAGCATCTTACTGCATCAATGACACAGCCTGCGGAATTAGGTGAATCCTCAACGCTTAAGCGAAGCTCAATGTTCATAGGAACGTCCCCGAAGGTACGTCCTTCCATTCTGAGGAAGCATAATTTATTGTCGTTTTGCCATGGGACGTAGTCACTAGGTCCGATATGGATATCCCTGTCGTCCATCCTTTCCTTTAAGACTGACTGGACAGCTTCGGTTTTTGATTCCTTTTTGGAATCCAGACGATCCCTGTTAAGCATGTTCAAAAAGTCGGTATTACCACCGGTATTAATCTGATAGGTTTTATCTAATTTAACTCCCCTATCCATGAATAAGCTAGCTAGTGTTCTGTGTGTAATAGTAGCACCGATTTGAGCCTTGATGTCGTCTCCAACAATAGGAATTCCTTTTTCTCTGAATTTAGCATCCCATTCGTCATCGCTTACAATGAATACTGGCATACAGTTAACGTAGGCAACTCCTGCGTCAAGTGCGCATTGAGCGTAGTATCTTGCGGCCTCTTCTGAACCTACAGGCAAGTAATTAACGAGTATTTCAGCGCCGCTTTCCTTTAAAACCTCTACAACGTCGACAGGTTCCTCATCGCTTACGACGAAAGTGAATTCATCATCATACTTGGACATGTGCTCTGCAACTCCGTCCAAAACGTGACCCATGCTTACCTTTACGTCGTATTTTGGTATGTCTTTCTGAAAAACGGTTGTGCAGTTCGGTTTGGCGAATATTGCCTCATCAATTGTTTTTCCAACTTTTCTTGCATCAACGTCAAATGCAGCTACAACATCAATATCGCTTGGTTTGTAGCCTCCGATTTCCCAGTGCATAAGTCCTATTGCATCTTCAGGGTTTTTTCCATCATAATAGTGAATTCCTTGGATAAGGGAACTCGCACAGTTTCCTATCCCAACTATTGCTATCTTAATCTTGTTCAAATTTAACACCAGCTAAAAAGTAATAATATAAATAATAAAATAATATATTATAATATGTAATATTTAATAGTTTTTATAATTATTGATAAGTGAAAGCAATCATTAATATGCTATTTCACTGATTAAATAGCTTTAAAGAGGCAATAAGCCTTTAAAAAATAATTCTTTAAGTGAAAACATGAATCCGTATATAGAAATTTTAAGACCAGGAAATGTGGTGATGGCGGGAATAGCTATCGTTCTTGTGGCTATCGTTGACCATACCGTTTCCATTCCCATAATACTTGCAATGCTGGCGGTGCTTTTTGAGATAAGTGCAGGAAACGTAATCAACGATTATTTCGATTATAAAATCGACCTGATTAACAAGCCTTCAAGGCCGATACCTTCAGGCAGAATCACTCCAAAGACTGCAAGAAACTACGCTTACGGACTCTTTTTAGCGGGAACTGTATGTGGAGCGCTAATCAGCTATCTGACGGGAAGCTGGATTCCATTCGCCATAGTTCTCTTTGCAGACGTTGTTTTGTATGTTTACGCATATAAACTGAAATCAACTCCTTTAATCGGGAATCTGACTGTAGGATTCATGACGGGACTTTGCTTTGCTTTCGGAGGATATTCAATCGGTACCGAGCCGATAATTTCTATTTCAATCTTTTTGGGATTCTTTGCATTCATAATGACAACGGCAAGGGAAATCACGAAAGATGTGGAAGACATTGAAGGAGACAAGTCCGAAGGGGCTAAAACCTTCCCAATACTTTACGGAACGAAGCCATCAGCAATAATCACTTTCGTGCTGATAATCCTTGATTGCGGCCTCTGTCCGCTTTTATATTATAATCACATATTCAACATCTATTATATGGCGATAATATCCGTTGCAGTGCTGATATTCATCTATTCAGGAATTATCTTTCTTAAAAATCAGGAATCTGAAAATGCGGCCAAAGTGTCCAAATACCTTAAAATCGGAATGCTGATTGCATTTGTCGCATTTGCAGTCGGATCGTTTTAAACAAAGTGATTAGAAATGAATCTAAATCTAAAAGACAAAAAGGAAATCATATTCGTCTTTGTATTCAGCTGCATACTGATTGGATACTACATCAATTTCAACATGAATCTGGGCATTTACTGCTCAGACATATTCCTATACCTGAGAAACGCCCTTTACTTTACGGGAACCAATATCTATTCAACCTATGACATTTTTCTCTCACCAGTAATCTGTTTTTTAACCTCCCTTCTCTTCAGGGCGGGACTTGTCGACAGGCTGGCAATCTACATCGTTACCGGAATCTTTGCAATACTTGGAAACGTTGGAATGTACCTGCTTTTAAGGACAAGATTCGACAAGCTTTTAAGCTTAACGGGAGCAATAGTCTATTCAGGACTTGCCCTTAGCCTCACCTGGCTTGCAAACGGCAGTCTGGACGTACCTTCAGTTGCAGTCACCATCTGGGCAATATATTTCACGATTAGGGCCATGGACACTCCGAAATATTACGTTGGAGCAATCGTCATGTTTGTAATCTCATTTTTCACAAGATACAACACTGGCCTGATTCTTCCTGTAATAGTGCTGTGCTATATCTACCACAATTCATTTAAGATTAACAGAAAGGACTTGAAATACATGCTCATCGGCCTGGCAATTGCGGCCATCCTAAGCACCATCATTTTAGTTACTGTCAATACGATGAGCAATGGAAACCTCGGTTTTACCGACCTGCTTGCCGGAGGAGCCGGAGGAACCCTTGGATCTACTAAAGATGCGGCCTACAATACAGACCTCACCTATTACATCGTCAACTTTCCGAATTTCATTTCGTCTTCAAGCATAGTGTTTGTAAAGCATACTCCTGCCCTTGAAAATCCCACAATCCTTTCAGGACTGGTATTGGTGATAATGGCTGTCGGTGCAGTTTTATGGGCTAAAAAATGCAATTTTGAATTGAACAAGGAGAAAATCATCGGAATAATTCTTCTGTTAATAGCTCTTGTGACCTTCAATCACTTCAGCTCGTTCATTACGATAATAATCACCTTTTTAGGATTATTAATCATTGGAAAAAACAGCAAAAACCAGGGCGGACTGATGATGGCAGGTTGGCTTCTGGCAAACTTCATATTCTTCTCATATTACGTAATCAAGGTCAACAGATACATCATTCCGGCATTTCCCGCATTCACATACTTTTTAATGGTGGCTGTTGAGGAAATTAACGAAAGGATACCTAAAAAGAAGATTCTTCCAATAGTATTAATCGTGCTTTTTATCGTTCAGGGCTTTGCGTTTACCATGACATTTGAGGATACGAGATATTACATGGGTCCTGAAGAGATTTCAGACTATATCATTTCAAACAATGACAATTACACAGACATGATAATCGGAACCTATAATATGCGGCCGTACCACTGGTATCTTGGCAAAAACGTAACGGGAATACCGAATGACAGGATAGGCAGCATTGAAAGTGCATCGATAGATTATTACATTTCACACAAAGAGCTTAATCTGACGAATTATACTGAAGAAACCAATATAGATGGAATATATCTGTATAAAAGAATAATTAATTAAGCTAACACTTTTTAAATGTTTTTAAGCCGAGTTTTTTTAATAAATGATAATTGAAAAATTCATCAAATGAATATATTTAATAATAAAAACCAATCATAACTAATAATATAAAGGCAATGTAAGAGGATTATTATGAAAGTTGTATGTTGTAAGAACTGTGGTGCCAAATACCAACTCGATGATAATGACGACATTTCATCATTTGAATGTTCTACATGTGCAGGAGACTTAGAACTTTTGGAAGACTATTCTGATAGCCAAACATCCTCTGGTTCAGGCATATTAAGTGCTATAAAATACGACAATTCACAGATTGTTCAGTGCGAGGACTGTGGATTGAAATACAAAATCAAATCAAGCGACAATATACTTGACTACGAATGTGACAGCTGCGGAGGTTCCCTAAGATATCTGGATTCCGAAATGAACAAGGAACTGGATAAAATCATTGACGAAAGGAAAAAGGAACTCGAAATAATCAGAAGCAATCAGGAAGTTCCTGCTGATGCGCAAGTTGAAGAAGAAGAGGAAATTGATGAAAACGCACGCTCCATAAGATCCATTACTGATAAGCTTGAAAACTTCTTTTCAGAAGATCAGATGCAGAAAATTGCAGAAGAGGAACTTGAAGAGGAGAAAATGCAAATCGATGCAACGCCAAGAACCGCCAGAACTACAATCCCAGAACCGGTTCTATCCAAATTCGGTAAGGAATTTGCCGTTCCAAAATCAAACGATTACAATATTATGAAAAGTTTCCTTAAGGACGAATTCCTGAAGGGAATGAACATATATTATCGCAGTCCTGTTGCAGAAGAGGAAAGCGAAGGAAGATTCGGAAACTTTTTGGGCAAATTGACAATAGCCGAACCAGGAGACGGAATCGTTTCTACGGAACTCTTGTCTGAAGATGGTCCTGACTTTGATTTGAAAAACTTCACTACAGACCATTACATTATCCTGGCAGGTGTTGTGATATTTGTTTTAAGTATTGTGGAAATCATATTAGTAAACAGTGGAATTGGACTTGCCGCCTTATTGATAGGAATCATTATCGTTGCATTTGGATTTTATAGAACAAGAGATACTCAAGAGACTACCATCAGAACAAGAATCGTAAGAGAACACTTGTTAAGTCTTCCTGAGGACTACTACGTATTCTATAATGTCAAAACTCCAACTTCACCTGTTGGAATCAACCACGTTGTCGTCGGACCTACAGGAATCTATGCGATGCTTTCACAAAAGTATAATCCTAAAAGCAGACTGAATTCCGAAAACGAAAACATAGAACTGATTAATTCCATGGAAGATGAAAATGATAAGTTTGAAATCAGACAGGTCGGAAATCAGAAGCTATTCAGATACACGACAAAACAAGCCAAATTCCCTCACGACAATGCAATCAAGCAGAAGGCATTGACTTTAGGTGAGGACCTGATTAATTTCCTTAACGAAAACAATATCAGGAACTGCTTTGTCGAGCCGCTTGTAGGTTTCATAAATAACGAAGTTGTTGTCATAAATATGCCTTTAACCGATGAAGACCTGTTTATTGACGAATTATTGAATACTATTCAAACCAGTACGATAAAATTAGATTCTGAGACCATTGACAAATGTGCAGTATTGCTAAGCAAATACTCTACCGACTGTTCTGCAGAATTTTAATTTTACCTTCTTTTTTTATTAATTTATTTTCAATTTTCATATAATTAAATGATAACTTTATTTTTAAACTATTGAAATAATGATGGTGTTGTTTCAATTAATGCGAGGGTTATCGTTGAAGAAGCAATTTTGATAATGGCATATAGATGAAAAAATTAAAAAAAGTGAGGAAACTATTCCTCTTTCAGTTTTTTTGTGCAGACGTCCCACTTGTTGAGGAGCTTTCTTGACAGGCAAGTGACGTTGTTTGCCCTTTCAAAGTATTTGTTAGCTTCATAATAGTTTTCCTGATCGAAAAAGATTAACGCCTTGCCCTTAAGAGCTCCGGGGTGTTTGTCATCGACATTTAAAATGGAATCGTATACCTTGATGGAATATCCCGTGTCGCCTTTCAGATAATATGCCTTGGCAATGTAGCATCTGGCTTCGAGATTGTCATCCTTCAATGCCAGTGAGCTAATAAGCTCTTCAATTCCCTCGTCATACCTTCCCAGGTTAATTAATGCCTTACCTTTTATGTGATAGGCCTCCCAATTTCTGTCATTTATCAGAATGGCCTTGTTGCACAGCCGGATAATGCGGTTGTTGTCTCCTGAGTTTTCCAGTTTTATGCGTGCCCTTGAAACGTAGGTCGCATCACGGTTCAATGCCCTCTGGGAGTTGGTTGAAAAGTCGTCAATGACATCGTCAATCTTCAAATCATTGAAAAATTCCAATGTCTCTTCCTTTATATCATTCATGTCTGAGGAAAACTGATTGAAAATTGATCCTATAAAATCTTCTCTGTCTTCAGGCTCTTTAAATTGCTTTCCGCATTCCGGACAGAATTTTTCAAAGCCTTCTAACCTGTAACCACAATTATTGCATAATTTCATGGTAATCACCTAAAATATTAATTAAATATAAGCATTAATAAAGTTTTCCATATTGGCTATTCCAGCATGTCAAAGTCAATTAGCGTATCTTCTGCAATATCCTCCAATGCGGTTTTTCCGATAACATCATCGATTTTGGCGGGAGTTATTCCTGTTCCCGGCCTTTTGAAGGTAAGCATTCCAAAGGTAATCTTTTCACCCTTTTTGATGTCCTTGTCTGCAACAATGGAGCGTCTTGCATGGCGCCTTGCCGAAGATTCACATATTAATGGCTGTTTGTTTCTCATACCAAGGAGTTTTGAGAGGAATGAAACGTTGGACCTGAAAACCAGCACGTCGTTTGGATCCATTGCGTGATAGTGCTCGTTTCCCGGAAGTGACTTGTCCAAAGTGAAATGCTTCATTATAATGTCTGCGCCAAAGCTGTAGGCCGTCGTCAGGACGAACATGTTCAAATCGGGCTTCGTATGGTCGGAATAGCCTATCTCATAATCCGGAAAGCTTTCAAGAAGATCCTTTATCATCAGCAGATTGGCATCCACATAATCAGTAGGATAGGATGATATGGAATGGATTATTGCAATGTCAACGGTTGATACGTCTTCAATTGTCCTTACAGCCTGCCTTATTTCATTGATTGTTGCACCGCCCGTTGTCAAAAGCATTGGCTTGTTTTTGGATGCAATGTACTTGATGAACGGGATGTTGGTTAAGTCTGATGAGGATACTGGAAAGATATCCATGAATTCATCAAGATAATCAACGGATTCGAAATCAAAAGGAGTGGATAAAAACATTATGTCCAGTTCACGACAATATTCGGCCAGTTCGCGATATTCCTCCTTTCCGAACTTGTCGTACTTTTTGAAAAGCTCATATTGGGAAGTTGTAGGCTCTTCGGACAAATCCCAATAAGCCGGAGAATTTTTAGATGCAAGAGTGTCTGCCTTGAACGAGTGGAACTTGACGGCATCAACGCCGCACCTTTTGGCTTCAAGAACCATCATCTTGGCAGCTTCCATATCGCTGATTTCTTCTCTTTGCGCTATATCAAAAAAATTAACGCCTATTCCTGCAATCAAAAACGGTTTCTTTCTAAAAATCCTCATCTTAACACCCTAATGATTTTCTTCAAATTTGCTGGCCCAATACCTTTCCTCAACTATGGACCAGATATTGTCAAAGCCGTGCTTCAAATCAATGTTTTTCATAAGCTGGCTCATGTTCTGCCTCATATCAAAGTCCTGCCACAGCAGCTTGAACTGTGTTGTTATTTCCTCAACGGATACGTTCTCTCCAAGACCCATGTTGATGAATCCGTTGTTTGGAAATCCAAATGAGTGGGTCAGTTCCCTTTCAGTTCTGCAAATGCAGATGCACGGAGTTCCAACTGAACAGACTTCATACATGCTTCTGCCGGCAGAAGTGAATATAATATCTGCCCTTAACATGAAGTCACTGATATTTTCAACTCTATTATAAATTTGAACGTTATTTTTCAACTCGTATTTTTCCATAATTTCTGATTTGTCCGGATATCCCAGTCCCAGAAGGACATCGATTCTTCCGGCATATCCACTTGCCAAAACGCCATCCAATACCTTTTCGGTAATCTTATTTGAATCGTTTTCACCCAGAGTTATAATCACGTTAGAAACTTCAGGAGATACGATTTTTGTCGGCTGATAGTAGAATTCGTCCTTCAGGATGTAGAACTTATGTCCTGAAAAGACATTTACAGATTCTTCGCCATGTTCGCCGAAAACATCAAATACCATGTCAGCTTCACGGGCACCCAAACCAAGGTCTTCAAAGTTAATGACAAAATAACCCCTCGCCTTCAGCTGGGCGACGTATTCTGCTGAAGTATCGCAAATATCGTTTATGACAATCTGAGGATTGTAATCCTCTAAAGACTTAAAAAGTTCATCTTCACCATCATAAAGCCTGAATGGGAAATTGAAGCTTTTTACAATATCTATTGCCAGATGATGTGACTCGTCAATGAAAAAGATAAGCTCATTGCTCAGCAGTTTGTAGGCCATGGAAATACATCTTGAAACGTGGCTCGTTCCGATTTCATCATAGGCGTCCACAACGAGGGCGATTCTTTTTTTGTTGAGATAATGTTCTGCAACCCACCAGTCTTCATAGGATTCTATATTGATGCTTTCCTCTGATGAAATCTGAATCAAATCAACATTATTGCCCATTCTTGAATTTGGAGTTATAAAACCACGTCTTGTTGCAAAAAAACTTCCAGTTTCCTTATACTCCGGAGGAAGGTACTGCTGGTTAAGCCTTTCTGAGTAAAGCGGGAAATATCGCCTTTCCGCTTCGCTGTATCCCCAGCTCAAATGCCTGTCATCCACAACGGAAATGACCGTGTCAACGTCAAAGCTTTCAAATCTCTCAATGGCTTTGTCAAGAGTTTCCGTTTTAAGAAGCGGAGATGTAGGCTGTATTGTAATTACAATATCATATTCGTCAAATGCTAATTTTTCTTTCTGTACTGTCGCATCGAAAACAACGGGATCTATCGGTATCATATCCCCCGCCAAATCCGGAGAGCGCCTTACAACGCTTGCACCGAACTTTTCGGCTATCAGTGCTATGTCAGTGTCTTCGGTAGATACTACAACATCATCAACATACTCTGACGACTTTGCTATGTCAATTGCATAAGAAATTAATGGTTTATCTCCCAATAAACGTATATTCTTACGGGGAATTCCCTTGGAACCTCCCCTTGCTGGAATAACTACCAAAATCTTATTGTTTTGGAACATAATAATCACAAATAATTAATAAAAAAATTTAATTAATATCTATTAATAATATTAATATATTATAATATTAAATTCTTTGGTGTGAATTATGAAAAATATGTCAAAAGAGCTATTGGAAAGAATCAATAAACTAGCTACACCCGTTAAGATAATGCACGTTTGCGGTTCCCACGAACATACAATCATGGAAAACGGAATAAGAAGCCTTCTGCCTGACGAAGTGGAAATTGTTGCAGGTCCTGGATGTCCCGTTTGCGTCGTTCCATCACGTGAAATCGACGAGTGTTTAGAGTTAGTTGAAAGGGGAGTGACGATAACAACGTTCGGAGACATGCTGAGAGTTCCTGGTTCCAAAGGTTCCCTTGCAGATGCAAAAGCTGAAGGTGGGGATGTAAGAATCGTTTACGGAATCAACAAAGCAATTGAAATAGCTGAAAAGGAAGACAATGACGTTGTCTTTATGGCTGCAGGTTTTGAAACCACTGCGCCTACAACGGCTGCGGAGCTTCTGTCAACACCTCCTGAAAACTTCTCTGTACTGTCCTGCCACAGGCTGATACCTCCTGCAATTGACTTTTTAATTAATTCAGGACAGACCAGCTTAAACGCACTGATTCAGCCGGGACACGTCTGTACGATTATCGGAACGAAGCCGTTCGAATATTTCTCAACCGACTTTGGAATTCCACAGGCAGTTGCCGGATTCAATCCGCTGGACATCCTGATGTCAGTTTACATGATTTTAAGACAGATTCATAATGAAACACCGAAAATAGACAACGAATACGCAAGAGCAGTCCGTGAAGAGGGAAACGTCATTGCAACCAACATGATTGATGAGGTATTTGACGTTGCAAGCAGGGAATGGAGAGGATTTCCTAAGATTCCTAATTCCATTTTGGAAATTAAAAAGGAATTTTCAGACTTCAATGCTCGTGAAAAGTATGACATTGAGGTAAAGGACGTTAAGGAAGCTCCTAAAGGATGTATCTGCGGACCTATATTAAGGGGCCTTGCAAGACCTGAAGACTGCAAGCTCTTTAGAAAGGAATGCAATCCGCTTCATCCGATTGGAGCATGCATGGTAAGTAAGGAAGGAACCTGTAACATCGCACACAGATATTCAAGGAGCTAAAAATGAAAATTGAAGCTATAGCCGTCGACATTGACGGAACAATTACTGACGACAAAAGGAAAATTTGTATTTCCGCAATCGAAGCCCTGAGGGATGCAGAAGAGAAAGGAATTCCAACGATAATCGTTACCGGAAACGTTGTCAACTATGCCTATGCGGCCGAGGTGCTGATAGGCTGCAGCGGAGGCCTTGTGGCTGAAAACGGAGGAATGATTTTCAAGGAAGGATACAATAACAATGCCGTTGAGATTCTGGTTAAAAGGGAATACATCGAAAATGCCGACATTCATCTCAAAGAGAAACTGGGCGATGATTATTCCAGACACGCCTCTCACGACAACGAATACAGGGCAACGGAAATCGTATTCTACAAGACAATCGAAAGGAAAGTCATTGAAGATGCCCTTAATGATTATGAACATGCAGATGAGCTTGAAATCTATGACAGTGGCTTTGCGCTTCACGTTACCGACAAGAGAGTCAATAAGGGAAGCTCACTCAGAAGGCTCTGCGAGAAGAACGGCATAAATATGGAAAACGTGATGGCCATCGGAGACAGCGAAAACGACCAGGATTTCCTGAAGGAAGCTGGAGTTAAAATAGCTGTTGCAAACGCAGATGATACCTTAAAGGAGATTAGCACTTATACATGTGAAAATAATTTTGGTGACGGAGTGGCTGAAGCCATTAATAAATTTGCCTTTGGAGGATAACATGATTTATGAAATAGCCGATAAATGCATAAAGGAAGTTGAAAGACTCTCAGAGGACTGGGAAATCTATATAAGCAACACAGAACTCATCGAAGTCGAATCCAAAAATGACGTCCTGAACTTTGCAAAGGAGGAAATTGACAGCGGAGTGGGAATCAGGATAATAAAGGACAATAAAATGGGCTTTGCATACACATCCGATTTAGATAAAATTCCCGAGACTGCGCGAAAAGCATTGGAAAACTCAAAATTAAATAAAATTGATGAAAACTACGAATTTTCACAGCAGGGAAAATACAGTGACATTAATGGAACTTTTGATAAAAGTTATGATGATTTAAGCCTTGACGAATGCTGCGAATACCTTGAAAACATCATCGAAAGAACTAAAGACAACAAGTGCAACATCAGCTCCTGCGGATTTTCAGCCTCAAAGGGAAAAGAGCTGATTGTCAATTCAAACGGAGTGAACACCTTTGATGAAGGCACAGCATTTTCCGGAGGATTATCTGTTTACATTGAAAAGGACGACCAGTTTGCAACTGCATACGACTACAACAGCTCAAGATTTCTCGATTTGGAATATGAAAAGATAACTGATGAAGTGTGCAAGCTGGCACATAACTCGCTTGACCCTAAATCCATTGAAACCAGAGAGTGTGATGTCGTTATGGATTACTATGCAGCATCAGGACTTCTTTCAACATTCATTCAGGGATTCAGCGGTGAAAACGTGATTAGAAAAAGATCAATCCTTCATGATAAAATCGGCGATGAAATCACCAATCCGAACCTTACGATAGCCGACAATCCACTTCTTGAAAAGGGAATGGGAAGTGCAAAATCAGACGGTGAAGGAACCGCATCAGTCAAAACAGACCTGGTTGAAGACGGCATTTTAAAATCATTCATGTATGACATTTATACTGCAAACAAGGCAGGATGCGAAAGCACTTCAAACGGATACAGATCATCTTACCTGTCAACTCCAAATGTAGGGACATCAAATGTAGAATTCAAATTTAAAGACCTTATTGGAATCGACGAAATTGACAGTGGAATCCTGACCACAAGCGTCCTGGGAGCCCATACTGCAAATCCGATTTCAGGAGATTTCTCTGTTGAGGCAAGCAATGCATTCACCATCGAAAACGGAGAAATAACCGATGGCGTTAAAAAAGCCATGATTTCCGGAAACATCTATGATCTGATGAGGAAATGCGATGGAGTGAAATCCGAAATAAAGCAAAAGGGACCTTTCATCATTCCGAAGCTTTTGGTTCATGACCTGAAGGTTATAGGGTTGTAGATATCATGGGATTAAGGGAATTTCTCAACATCAGTCCAAAAGACGCCACAAAAGAGGATAATGACGCATTAATACAGGAGCTTAAGACTGCACAGCTTATAATGCCAATAGAAATAACTTCCAACATCGATTTGGATGACATTGAAGAGGGAGACATCATTGAATTCGATGATGGGCTTCGCTTCAAGCCAATAAAAATAGTTAATGAAAATGGAGATGTATTCATTCCGCTCTACAGTGATGATTTACAGCTTCCGGAGCCTACATCAGCCATTGACATTTATGCCAAGAATCTGGCAGAAATGATTGATGACAATCCGGAAAATATAAGTGGTGTGGTAATTAATCCATTCAGCAACTACAGCGTAGAAGTTGAAATGGATTCTTTCTTAAAACTGTTTGAAGATTAGATTTTATCCAATTTTCTTTTATATCTTTCCAAAGCTGAGTCCGTATAGTTGGTCATGATATGCTTGGATGTCAATTCCTTGGATTCATCAAATGCAGATATCTTATTGGATACAGCCTGGTCGATTTCCTTATCCATCTTTTCAAAAAGGTTGTCAAAGGAATTCTCAGACTTCATAATGTCAATATCTATGTTTCTTGATAATCTTTTTAATTCTTTATCAAAATCAATATCGTCTTTAGCCATCAAATCACCTCACATTTCTATAATAGGCAATTGAATTTCAGTAATGTATTCATCTTCATTGTCATGATTGAAAACGCTTTTAACAAATACTTCCTTTGGTGAACCGATAATGTCGTAATTGTTCGCCTCAGCTATTTCAACCAGTTCAGCATAGCTTTCCATAATATTGTCGGTTGCACCTTCGTGTATTCCGCTTAAAACCTTATGTTCAACCATGTCGACGACACGGATGATATCCTTTTCGTCGGCCTCTTCGCCCAGGACGATTCCCACGTCAAAGACCGCATCGCCTTCGTTTACCTCGTATCTCTGTGAATAGTAAACGACAAAAGGATCGCTTAAGACTTCAAGCTCTTCAGCTTCGGCCCAACCCATCAGCTTAGAGACAAGAATCTCCAAATCTTCAATCGGACCTTTATAATTAATGACTGCAATTGTCTGGTCTGGAATGACCTTCACTTCATATTCCATTCTTTTCACCTTAAACTAAACTTTGACAATCGTTATTAAAAAATATTTTGATTAGTTGAATAAATAAACTTCGACTTCCTCTCCCTCATCAAGCAGTTCGACGGATTTTTCCACTTTCACATAACCGTCGGCACTTGATAATGAGAATATGGCACCGGAATCCTTAAATATTGGGTGCACGTCGCTTCCGTCAACCTTTACGAGCTGATACTGCATACGTCCCACAGGAGAGTGGATTCTTCTTGTCATTACTCCATTAACAACTTTAGATTCGAAATCCCTTTCGATTCCAGCCATTTTGGTTAGCGGCGGAGCTACAAAGGCGTTGAATATCATGAGCGCTGATACGGGATTTCCAGGAAGTCCGATAACGAGCTTTTCGTCAATGACTCCAACGATTGTAGGCTTTCCAGGCTGAACTGAGATTCCGTGGATGTATACTTCACCTAACTCATCGAGAACGTGCTTTATTACATCCCCAAGACCTGCTGAGGTTCCTCCGGAGCATAAAAGGACATCAACTTCTTTCAAGGATTCCTGAATCTTTTCCTTTACCTGATCGTAGTTGTCACGTACAACGCCCAAAAACCTTGCATCGCATCCGCAGGAGATTGCGTCATTTTTAATCATGTTTCCGTTAACATCATAGATTTTACCGAACGGCAAATCCTCACCCTGCATCGTGATTTCATTTCCGGATGATATTACGCCGACAGAAGGCTTTTTAAAGACTTCTATCGTCTTGAAGCCCTGTGAGAGTAATACGCCGATTTTTCCCGGATTGAGGACATCACCCTTTTTAAGGATTAAGTTTCCTTCCTCAATGTCTGAGCCTTTCTTTGCAACATCCTGGGACGGAGTTGCTGTCGTAAGGAGATTTACCTTATCGTCGAACTTTTCTGAGTATTCGACCATCACTACGGCGTCGGCCCCTTCGGGCATAGCTGCGCCAGTACTTATCTCAACGCACTTGCCCTTTTCAACCTTTTTATCTGTGATTGAGCCGGCTTCAAGAAAATCGATTACTTCAAGAGTATTCGGTGACTCTTCTGAAGCGCCGAAACTGTCTTCGGACAATATTGCAAATCCGTCCTTTAAAGCCTTGTCAAAAGGAGGAAAATCCATCCTGCTGTAAACGTCATTATATAATACCCTTCCATAGGCATCTTCGCAGTCTATCTCTTCGCTTTGAGCCTTGCAGTACTTGTCAAATAATTCCTGTATAATATCCTGTGCCTCTTCGCACTCTTTTATTTTTAAAAATTCGGTACCCATTAAAACACCTTTTAATAAAATCCAATAAATTAATATATAGTTTATTGATAAATATATAAATAATTTATATTAAATTGTGAGAGCTATTATAAATATAATTTTGGAGGAGAGTATTTGTCTAAACCTAATAACAATCAGCAAGAGTACAGGAGGGTAAGAACTCCGAAGAAAGGGGAAATACCTGGCGTAGTTGAACAGATAATGGGGCACGGTAAACTTAAAGTCAGATGTGCGGACGGACACATCAGAATGACAAGAATACCTGGAAAAATGAAAAAACGTATTTGGATTCGTGAAGGGGACGTTATCCTCGTAAAACCTTGGGATTTCCAATCCGATGAAAAAGGAGACGTAATCTGGAGATACACCAAAACAGAATCCAACTGGCTTGAAAGAAAAGGTTACTTGAAAATGTAACCACACCATTCACTTTTTTTACTGATTTTAATGGATCCTAAAATAGCTAAAGCGGACGCCAAGCACCAGGAAATTCACTCCCGTAAAAGAAAGAAAAACAGCGAGGAGCGAAAGGTCAGCAACGAAATCTTTGACAAGTTAACGCTGGAGACATTATACAAGATAGCTAATCAGGGATACATTGACGTTTTAAACGGAGCCATAAGCACCGGAAAGGAAGCAAACGTGCTTATAGGCGTCAACAATGACGGAAATTTTGTGGCAGTTAAAATCTACAGGATAGCCACTTCAGACTTCAAGAAGATGAACTATTACCTTAACGGAGATCCTAGATTCAACGTCAAGACCAAAAACAAGCGCAAAATCATCTATTCATGGGTTACAAAAGAGTACAAGAACCTCAAAAGGCTTCATGACGCAGGAGTCAACGTGCCTGAGCCTTACACGAGCGCCAATAACGTGCTGTTAATCGAATTCATCGGCGACGAGAACGGAAACCCAGCACAGCCCGTGAGAAACAAGAAGCCTGAAGACCCGGATGAATTCTTCAATAAACTTCTTGTCGAGCTTAAGAAGTTCGTTAATGATGCCAAGCTGGTTCACGGAGACCTGTCCAACTACAACATACTGAATAAAAACGAAACCCCAGTTATAATTGACGTTTCACAGTCAGTAGTTCTGGACAATCCGATATCAAAGGAACTACTTGAAAGGGACATCAACACTCTCGTCAACGAATACACCCGCTTAGGGGTTAAAACGAATTTCGATGAGGTCTGGGAGTACGTCAATCCGAAGTTTTAGATACTGCCAAAATATTGCTTACCGGTTGATGATTAGGACATTTTTTGGTTGATGATTAATTTTTAAAAATTCCTTAAATTTCTTATTTTGCGATTTAGACTGTTCTAATTAAAAATAAAAAAATAGTGTTGGTTGATGATTAAGTTTAGACATCAAAATATCATCTTTTAAAAACTTAAGCCATTTTCGCATTAATCATCAGAATTGCCTTTAATCAGATCTTCCAGATTATCAATCTTATCGTTCAGCGCATCGAGCTTATCATCGTAATCATCAAACCTTTTCCTGAAGTGTCTTGACAAAAGCGCCGTCGTTAATGTTGCCGTACCTACCGTTGCAAGGATATATCCGGACCAGGCCAGCATCAGGGAAGTGAGTTTTCCGACGTCAGTATCCCCCAGTACCGCATAACCGTTGCTTGTAAATGCATTGGTAACCATGAGAATGGAATGCAAAGGATTTTCGTTTTCAGCAACTGCAGTGAGGATAAAGCTAACGAAAATTATTATAAACACTAAAATAACGGCTATTCCCAGACCGTTTGATTCCGTATATTCATGGAATTTGTCATAATAGTATTTGATGAAATAGATGAAGACGAGAATATGAATCAAATCCAGCACACCGACCAGAGTGGCATTGAAGAGCAGAAAATAGAGCGATCCGTAAGGAACCAGCAGCAATACCACCAATTTGCGGGAAAGCGTGCTCTTGTCTATCGATACTGCAATGAAAAGCGAAAGGGTAACGTCCGCCAGTGCAAAGTATACAGTGTCGAAATTTACATAAATCAGCGTATACATCACGTTTAGAAAACACGCAGACATTAATGCCAGATAAGCCAGCTGCGTCAACGTTTGAATTTCCTCTTTGGGAAGATATTCCTCCAGATTAAGAAATTTACTGTCACTGTTAAAGATTTTTTTAACGATAAATGTCGCAACCAATATTAAAACTATAAAAAGCACTATTTCAATAAGTATTGGCACTACCGGAAATGACGATGCCCCCATTAATTCATCCAATTCTATTCACCTGATTAAATATCTGAACAACTTTCTATAAAAAATTTGCTTTTTCAGATTATTATTCAAAAACAAATCAAAAATTAATGCAAACATGGCCACATTCCAATTAAAGATTAATAGATTGCCCAAAACAGATGCAGGCTTTTGACAATCAGATATGAGAATTTTGCCGGATGTTTACATTATAATTAATGAAATATGCCTATGAAAAATTTTAATACATAAAAAATAGATATAAGTCATAAACAACTATCAAATATTATAAAATGTATATTTTTGGCGGGGACTAATATGGGCATAGACAAAGAAAGACTAATCGTTTTTACTGATGCGATAATTGCAATAGCTTCAACAATTATGGTTTTGGAGCTTGTAAATCCCCACGTTCCAACGCTTCAGGGACTGGCCCAGCAATGGCCAGTATTTCTAGCTTATTTAAACAGCTTTGCAATGATTTATCTGGCATGGTATAAGCATGACAACCTCTTCCACAAATTCAAAAAAGTTTCCATGAGAATATTTTACCTGAATGGAGTATGGATTTTCTTTTTAACCATGGTGCCATTTGCTACAGGCTGGATCGGCGAGTTTCCTTTCAGCCCACTACCTGAATGTTCATATGCAGTCATATTATTCCTGTGGACATTATCCTTTGAAGTGCTTGACATGCAGATAATTAAGGAAAATCCAGGATTGAAACGTGACTATTATCACGAACCCAAAATCAGGATGTTTAATTACGTATGTTTCATAATAGCGATGATTGTGGCTTTCATTGAACCAATAATGTGTTTAACAATTATTTTTGTAATATCCATTATCAACGTGATAGCCATCAGCAAAAAGCATAATGAATGATGCTTCAACATAGGATTTGCATATTCTGATTTCATTTGAAAAAAATTATAAATCATTTTTAATATAACATTAATTACTTAAATATTATGGTGATATTATGAGTTTAGATGAACAAAAAGAAAAACTTTCAGTAAAAATCGATGAAAAAAAAGTAAAACTTGAAGAAAAGAAAACACAAGCTAAAATTAACCGTAAAGAAAGAAAAATTGCATTAAAAGAAAAATACACTGACAAAAAAATAAGTGCTCATGTTGAAAAAGCCATTAAAAAGGTTTACAAAGCAGAAGATGATGCAGACTCAGACATCCTTAAATTGCTCGACAAAGTCGATAAAGAAATTGAAAAAGATGAAGAAAAACCTATTGAATTCATTATTTTCAAAGCAGGAAACCAATTAGAAGAAATCGTCTTAAATACCCAACTGAAAATGCAAAAAGCTAAAAACGAATTAATCAAAAATCTCGAAAAAGACATGGAAAATGTAGCTGATTTAATAGGCCTTGAAGTAGATCTTGCAGTATTCAAAGATGAAATGGATGAAGTTTCAACCATTTTAGACGAAAGAATTGAAATTGAAAAAGAAACCTTAGAATTAAACGCTGACAAATAGACAGCTTTTGAAGAAATAATTGTTGAAATATGATTTCAACGATTATTCCTATCCTTTTTTTAGTAAACTAGTAAAAGTTTTGATTTCCACCGCTGCCAAGACCTGAGCCGCCAAAAAGAGACCCTGGATTGGAAACTCCGTATAGAGGACTGTCATTTCCACTGATGCCGGAGCTGGAACCGCCGAATATAGGATGAGAAGAAGCATATCCACTGATAGAGAGGCCATATCCTGCAAGAACAGCATCATTAACATCAATATCGCCAGCAGTAGAATTATCATTAACCTTCTTCAATTCCATGTCAATTGCTGTTACGAAACCTAAACTGAGTATTAAAAAGACCACTGCAATTAAAGTTAAAATAATGTTTTTCATACTTCTGCCTCCGAATCTTTTAAAGAAAAGTATTTATTTCCACTATTAATTATTTAAAGAGCAATTAATAAATATTTCCGCATGCAAGCACCTACTTACATGGTAAATTAAAAAAACAAGGACAATTGATAATAAAGAGATACTCATCGATTTTAAATAGTATTACCCACAAAAGTAATAATGTTATATGCTTTTTAACAAGAGAGTTATTTTCTAAGTTTGGTGATTATGTCGGAGTGTAAGAATTTTACGGGAAATTTTACGAAAACGTTAATGGAATCAAAAAAGTATTGGCTGGCATATTTAGTCTTGATAGTAATTTTAGGGCTTTCAACAGTAACATACAAAAACATTAAAGATCCTGCTTTTGAATTGGCCATGCTGTTGATAGTTGCAGTTCTGGGTATATTATGCATCACCTATTATTTCATGCACGATTCGAAAGATGAACTCTACAAGGTCGCCTTTGTGGCCATACTGTGTTTCGGTATCATAACCTCATTTATCGTGCCAATCTGTGATGTCAGCGATGAAACAGAACATCTGGCAAGAACGGAATTGACCTCAAGAGGAGTGATTATTCCCCATTGGACGGGAGAGGATTTGGGAGTTGAAAGGGCATACAACCTGACGGGACCTAACAAAATCGCCAAATATAATCCTGGCGCAGGATACGATTCCATAGAATCGGTGAAATTTTTCACCAGCTATTTGGGAAAGACCGTGGAACAAACACCCTATGATACGGAAAAAATCAACCACACACCAGTTTTGATCGTTTCGGCCTTTGAACAGAACCCTTTCTACGGATACCTGCCGCAGGCCATTGGAATGTTTATTGCCAAGCTACTGGATCTTAACGTGATTTGGATGATGTGGCTCGGACGTATCTTCAACCTGATATTCTATGCGGGACTGATATCGCTTGCAATAAAAAAGACTCCCGTTTTGAAAATTCCGCTGCTTGTGGTGGCCTGCCTTCCGATTTCCATATATCAGGCAGCTTCGCTGAGCATTGATTCAATGATAATAGGGGTAGGAATACTTGCGATAGGATACTTCCTCTACCTATACACGGCCGAAAAGAATTCGCTTGACACAAAGGAAGTCGTTAAGTTCAGTGCGCTGTGCCTGCTTTTGGGTCTTTGCAAACTGCCTTATCTTGCATTCATATTCCTTTTATTGCTTGTTCCGACCGACAATTTCAAAAAGGGCAAAAAGATTACTGGATACATCCTGATTTGCATTGCAATCGTTGGAATAATCGGAATCCTATGGAGCACATACTCAACACCTACCCTGATGCATTCATGGAGGTCAAGACTCCGCTTCATCAACTCAACAGCGCAAATCGACTACATTACAGCACACCCGAAATTTATATTGAGATTCGTATCACAGCTCTTTACATATAACCTGTCCCACATAACATACGGCACATTCAACTTCTTTGGAGCTGCCCAAAAAGTGCATTATTCAGACAGCTATCACATGATAGTGGCCACGTTATTATTATTTGCCGGCGCTACATTGTTTGCATACCCGAAAAATATCAGATTTGACTTGAAAACAAGAATCGGAACTCTTTTCATATTGCTGATGATATATTTCGGAACATCCTTTATCCAGCTTTTAACATGGGCGAGCGTCGGATATTTGAATCTTGGAATTACAACACGCTATTTCGTACCGCTCTTTGCCCTGATACCGATAATCGTTTCCGATAAAATAAAGATTTTGGACAGGTTCAAAGAAAACTATGATCATTATGCGATGGTTTTAATAATCTGCTTTATGGCGACGATGATACTTTCTTTTGCAACGAAATACTATTAAAAAAAGAATGAAACGGAGGCATTTGCCCCCAGAATTAGTTGACCAGCTGTTTTAAGTCGTTTCTGATGATGGAAGTTGCGTCAAATCCTTTAATTGCATCGACCATTTCAGGGAATTTTGATTTCGGGATCAAAACGTTGATTTGTGAGAAATCGGAACCCGGAGTGATTGTAGGTTCGTCTGCGCAAAGCTTGTTTTCAATCAGGTAATTGGAAACATCTTCGATTTTGTTGTTTGCAATGTTGAACTTGACATCGAAGTATTTCTTTGCGGTAATTGCTCCCAGCAGCTGCTGATAAATCATTTTGGCCTTTTCAAGCTTTTCATCGCTAATCTTTTCGCTTGCGTAAAGACCTGCTGAAGAATGCAGAATGGTTTCGATTTCCTTAAGTCCTGCTTTTCTCAGGCTGCTTCCGGTTTGAGTATTGTCAACGATTAAATCCGCACCTTTTGCAATGTAGACTTCAGTGGCACCGTCGGAGTTGATTACCTGAACCATTTCATTGTCACCGTGAGTCAGTCCCCTGACCTGAACGAAAGGAACGGCATCGCCATATATTTCCTGATATGCCTCATTTTCCATGAAGAATTTTCTGGTCAGGTTAGGATATTCAGTGAAACATAGGATTGGAGTTTTCCTGTCCTTGTTTGCTCTAAAAAAGTCTGATAGATTTTCATATGGAGAATCCTTAGGAACTGCCACAATCAAACGGGTTTTTCCATAATCCAAATCACCGAGCTTGATGGTGTTTGTATCCCTCAATACGGATTCTTCCTTAACCCAATCCTCTCCGACAATAGCTATGTCAACCATTCCCCTATTCAATTCGACTGGAGTGGATTGCGGACGAGTTAAAAAAGCAACTATGCTGTCATCGTTCAATATTTCGATTTCGTAAGACTCATCACCAGGTTCGTATCCTTTAACTTCATAACCTGCATCAACAAACAACTGATGAGTATTTCCTCTTTTTACGTTATTTAAACTTCCTTTCGGAAGACCTAATATTATTTTCTCATTCATGTTAATACCTAAGTTAGAATTATTTACTTTAATGTATAAAAAATTATCATTTTGCATTAAAAATGAATCGACTTTCTATAGAAATCTACAATCAACTATTCAGCTTTCCAATCAAGTATCTCATCAACTGTGAATCCGAACCTTTCTGCCAATTGCTCTGCATCATAAGGAAATTCAGGATCATTAGCAAATGCATTCAAAACAGACAGACTGCCTTCTTCCATACCTTCTTTCATACCTACAAGCTTAAATTCATCGAAAATGGTTCTTTTTTCAAGTTCAAGATTATCAGAATAATCCATATTGAACCTCCAAAAATCAAAAAATATCTAATTAAAACTCGAAATAGCGACAGGTTAAAAAGTACTCTGGTTAAAAAATGAAAAAGGAAATAAATAAAAGTTTATTTCCCTTTACTTATTTCATCAACGGTGAATCCAAATTTTTTAGCTAATTGCTCGATAGTATAAGGGCATTCAGGATCATTAGCAAAACTATTCAAAACATCCAAACTACCTTCTTTTATGCCTTCAAGTTTGCCTTTAGCTTTACCTTCTTTTATGCCTTCAAGTTTAAATTCATCGAAAATTGTCCTTCTTTCAACTTTAAGCTCATCCAAACCAATCATCTCCTGCAATCGTAGAATATCTTCATCGCAGTTTAAACATTTAAAAGAACTTCACGAATTCTTAAAACAGACCCTGATTAAATTAACACAATAAGAAATGATGATGATATTTTTCTTGATTGTAATTTTATCAAAGCTATTATTTAAATTTATATAACAGAATAATCTTGAAAAATTGAATTTCAAAGAAAAATATATTAACCAACATGACCTAAAAATAAGTTTTAAATAGAAATTTTTACAAATAATTAATTAACGAAGGTGATAGAAATGCCTGAAACAGATTATTTAAAAATACCTCAAAACAGAGTCGGTGCATTAATCGGTAAAAATGGGGAAGTGAAAAAATCCATTGAAGACCTTACCGGCACCATTCTTGATATCGACAGCGATGAAGGAACTGTTTACATTTCACCCCGCGAGGACATGGAAGATCCTTTAGGCGTTTGGAATGCAAACCACATCGTAAAGGCAATAGCAAGGGGCTTCAACCCGGAAATTGCCAAAAAGCTGATTCATGATGACATTTATCTTGAAATCATAAAGCTGCCCCTTTATGTGGGCAAATCCAAGAAGGCTCTGGCCAGATACAAAGGCAGAATTATCGGAAAGGACGGCAAAACCCGTGAGCTCATTACCGAACTTGCCGATGTGGACATGGCCATTTACGGCAAGACCGTTTCATTGATAGGTGAGATGGACAATGTCATGATTGCCAAGGAAGCCATTGAAATGATTTTGAACGGTTCAAGGCACAAATCAGTTTATGCCTTTTTGGAAAACAAGAAAGAGACCCTCAAGCTCAAGGAATTCAAGGATCTTGTTGGAATCCATGATGACAAAATTGAGTTTAGGGATGGAATCGAATTTGATGAAGAAACTTTACAGTAACATCCATTACATGTTACTGACCTTCTTTTTTTATAGTGAATTATTACTCAACCATTAGAATAATGCCATGAAACTAGAATATTAACATAGGTTATGGCAAACTATTATATACTTCAACCAACATATATAGATAACATAGTGTAAATACTATATTTTTTACAATTTTTATTATTAATTTATTGTATATTTTTCAATGGCTTAGATAGAGTAATGTAAAAATATTACTTATCAGACGCTCTTGGATGTCTTTTATATAGTGATAAATTTAATAATTTTAATTATAGAAAAACTAATAAAAATCTAAGGAGGAAAAATTTTGGCCGAACAGCAAATAGGTATTGATTGGGATGAAGATTTCGACAGATTAACACCATCCCAGTTCTTTAGAAAAAACAAGCAGATGTTAGGTTTCACCGGTAAAATCCGTTCATTAACCATTGTTTTTCACGAGCTGATTACAAACAGTTTTGACGCATGTGAAGAAGCCGGAATCCTGCCGGACATTGATATCGAACTGATGCGTGTTGACAAAGAACATTACATTTTAAGACATAAAGACAACGGACCGGGAATTCCTGAGGACTATGTCATGCAGGTATACTGTATGATGTTTGCAGGATCCAAATTCAGAAATATCCAATCCAGAGGACAGCAGGGTTTAGGTTGTAGTGGATGTGTGCTTTTATCACAGATGACTACAGGTAAGCCGGCCAAAGTAATTTCATGCTACAAGGAAGGGGATGAAATCAAGGGAGTCAAGATGAAATTCCAGATGGACGTTGAAAACAACAGAGGAATTTTAATGGAAAGGGAAGACTACCCGGCAGAATCCACGGGAGTCTGCATTGAACTCCAGTTCAAGGACGTTTCATATTCCATGGCGGAACAGGGTGCCTTTGAATACATAAGAAGAACAATGATCGGAAACCCTCACGCACAGATTACTTTCAGAGACCCTACAGGACACAAATACATCTTCAAAAGGGCTGCTGACATTGTCCCTGTACAGCCTAAGGAAGTGCTTCCGCACCCTAAAGGTGTAAGCGCTGACGATTTGATGACAATGGCTAAGAATACCGACAAGAGAAGATACAAAAGCATGCTTACAGCTTCAATGTCAAGGATGTCCAACAAGAGAGTGGACGAAATAGCCGAAATGACCGGAATAGACATGAACAAGCGTCCTAAGGACATAACGTTTGCTGAAGCTGAAGCTATCGTTCACTGCTTCAAGAAAATGAAGTTCATGGCACCTCCAACAGACGGACTCATACCAATCGGTTCAGACCAGATTGAAAAGGGTATGAAACAGATCCTTCAGCCTGAATTCGTTACCACAATCACAAGAAAGCCTGTAACCTACGCCGGTGGTGTTTCATTCATCATTGAAGCAGGTCTTGCTTACGGAGGAAATTCAGGAAGAAAAGTCAATGAACAGAGAAAATCCGAAATCATGAGATTCGCAAACAGGGTTCCTTTGACTTTTGACGCAGGAAGCTGTGCAATCACTGAAGCACTGAAAAGCATTGACTGGAAACGCTACGGTCTAAAAGACCTGGACAACACTCCGCTGACATTATTTGTAAACATTATTTCAACTCAGGTTCCTTACCTCTCAACAGGTAAGCAGAGCGTATCCCCGGAACCTGAAATCGTTCAGGAAATCAGGCAGGCCACAATGAAACTGGCCCGTCAGCTCCAAAAGCATATCAGATCCAAAAGAGCAGCCAAGGAAAAGGAAAAACGTTCCAAAGTATTCGAGGAATACGTACCTGTCATCATTGAAGAGGCAGCAAAACTCGGTGAAACCGGCGTTCCTGAATATCAGGAAGTCCTTGCAAAGGTAACCAAGAGAGCTCTTGCAGAACTGCTTGGAGAGAAAGTTGAAGAGGAAGTTGAGGAAGAAGAGCTTGACGCAATCATCATGGAAGAGTTTGATGAAATGGGCTATGCCGTTGACGAAGAGCACAGTAATCTTAACTTTGAAGAAGAAGATGATGAAGAAGGAGAATTTGAAGAATAGGTGATTATATGACTGAAATAAAACAGGAAGGCAAATCCCATAAGGAATTAAGAAAAGAATACACTTTCAACAAGCTGAAAGGATTAGGTCAGGAAATCATTGAAGAGATTGAAAAGCAGCAAGTTCCTTCAATCAAGGTTCCTTCAAGAGGTACCGGAAACATCGTATACGATGACGCCAAAAGATACTACGTTTTAGGCGACAGGTACGGAAGAAGATCACTCGGTAACGTTAAGCAAATCAGGAAACTGGGCCAGATGGTTTATGTCGCCAATTTCTGTAAGGATCTGGTTGCAAGAGAAAAGACAGCTACCATCAGGGAAATGTATTACGTTTCCGAAGGCTGGGGAATAAGCTTTAAAAACCAGCAGGAATCAAACATCGTCGGAGAGGATTTGGAAGTTACCTTAGGTACCACCCGTGAGGATTTGGGACTAATGCCCGAAGAGGACGGTGCGTCAGTTTACGGAGACATTACTCTCTTAGATGACGACGTTGAAATCAATGCTGCAAAGGCCGGAAAATCAGGCTATACAATTTCTCCTACAATCGATCAGGTCGAATTTTTAGACTGCGGAGTCGAAAGGGTCATTGCAGTGGAAACCATGGGAATGTTCCACCGTATGGTTCAGGAAAACGCTAACGAAAGGTTCAACACATTGATTGTCGGACTTAAGGGTCAGGCAGCACGTGCAACCAGAAGATTCATCAAAAGGGTTAACGAAGAGCTTGAACTGCCAGTTTATATCTGTAACGACGGAGACCCTTGGGGATTCCACATCGCACAGGTTATCATTTCCGGAAGTGCGAAGCTTGCTCACGTTAATCATGACTTAGCCACTCCAAACGCAAAGTTTATGGGAGTAACGGCATCAGACATTATCAACTATGACCTGCCTACCGATAAACTCAAGGACGTTGACGTCATGAGGCTTAAAGAGCTTTCAAAAGACCCAAGGTATAAAAGCGATTTCTGGCAAACTGAAATCAAAAAAATGCTTAAAATCGGGAAGAAAGCAGAACAGCAGTCTTTCTCAAAATATGGGCTCGAGTACGTTGTTGACAACTACTTCCCGGAAAAACTCGAACAACTGGAAAATTAAACCTAAAATTTTCCTTTCTTTTTTTATTTTTTTGTTAAAACACTTCAAAAAATAGCTATTTTTAAAAACGAAGTAAAAATGATTGGAAATATACGATTAAAAACCATATACCTCCAACCTTACTTATTATAAAAAAGTATGATGAAAATATAGGAGAATAGTAGTTAATAGAATTTCCACCAACTTTTTAATAATCTTGATTTAAATATGATGAAATAAAAAAAGAATAACTACATTGATATGAAACATTAAGATTTATTTAATTTTATTGGGCTGATGATGAAATATAAAGTTATTTCAATCTTAATTAAATCTATCAATGCAGTCTTCTAATTCTATTCCGGTTTTGAAATCAAACATCTTTTACATCCGGTTTCTCCTTCTTTCATGTGAGGAGTCCTTAAAAGAGTGTCGTTTGATTTTTCAATGTCTCTTGCTTCATCAGCTAATTTAGCTGCGCAAGCTGCCATTTCGTGGGCTGCAGCGACTAATGGGATGAAATTTTCAAATCCTTTTGTCATGAAACAACCTTTCATATCTAAATTGGCTACAGCGCCAGCCATTTCGTAAGCTGCGATTGCTTTAGCTTTGGCATATGGATTTTCAAATCCGCCTGCTTCGACAGCTTTTTCTGCGGTGATAATGAGTTTAGGCAATTCGATTTCCTTACCTGCATCAACTGCAGCAATCATGTCATCGATTGTGTTTTGAACCAGTCTTAATGCACCGGTTTCAGCAAGTACCTTGATGATGTCTGCATTGAAAATAGCCATTTCTGTAGGGTCCAGCCATTCCCTTTTTGCACCAATCATCGGATCAGACATTACGATAATGTAGCCGAGGCCCTGTTCTTCAATTTCATCTTTTTTGCCCTTACCTGGAGCGTCACCGATGATAACGGCTGGTATGTCTGCTTCAGAGAGGATTTCCCTTGCTCTTGCAGGACCAGGTGCCCCAGGGTTTGGGCTGATAAATTTACAGAAATCAGGATCAAATTGTTCTAATTTAGGTACAACATTTTCAACTTGTTCAGGATTCATTTTAGCTCCGGACCCGAACACTCTAACGTCAATGTTTGGTCTGTCTGCCCTTTCATCCAATAACAAGTCCAATACTGGAGAGGTTCCAATATTTCCGCTTCTTAATATGCAAATTTTCACTACCATTATTTCACCATTCTTTCATTTGAATAATGAAGGAATAAATCCCTCATTATTCATGAATTCTTTTTATGTGTCTATTACATCGTCATTAACAAACATTTCTGTTTGATTTTAGGAAAATAACCTAATGTATTGCGACAATAACATCCAAATGCACGAACAAACATTCCGGACACCCAGTTAATTTTCGGCAATTCAGAAATCTCTCTCCACGACGTGATTACAATAGTTTTTAATGATTTAAAATAGCTTATAGCTTTAATGCATCACTTTTTATTGAATCACCGAAAGCTAAAGCAGTCAAATAACTTTTAAGGAATGCCGTTTAAGGATTTTCATTCAACATGCAGAATTATTTATCGCCATAATTTCGCACACAGGTTACTTTCCGGAGAATTGTGCTTAATCGATTAATACCTTATTAAAAGTATTAACTGACTTAATACAATCCTCAAATTAATGATTATTTAACTAATAATCAAGTTTATATATTAGAAGTAATAAGCATATAAAAGTTTCTTAAAAATAAAACGTTTAAAAAACGTCTGATTTGATTTTAATTATTTTAAAAGCAACATAATTTTATGAAAATTAATATTAAGTTTTTAAATTAGCAAATATTGGTCAAAATTAAGTTAAAATATAAAAGTATTAATTTAACTGATTTTAAAATTTAAACACAGAGTAAGTTAAAAAAATATAACAGATTATTCACTATCAAAAAGCAGCAAACCCCAGAAAATAATTTAATACAAATGAAAATAACTTATTTAAATCAGTTGA
Source organism: Methanobrevibacter millerae (assembly GCF_900103415.1). Classification (NCBI taxonomy): domain Archaea; kingdom Methanobacteriati; phylum Methanobacteriota; class Methanobacteria; order Methanobacteriales; family Methanobacteriaceae; genus Methanobrevibacter; species Methanobrevibacter millerae. The sequence continues at coordinate 111,073 of NZ_FMXB01000003.1, read as the reverse complement.
TGAGGAAAATACGGAGTTTAAATTGGATAAAGAAAATGTAATACTTTTTAAAAAAATAATAATATATAAATAATAAAATTTATTCTGAAAGTATTAATAAATCTAAAACCCCATCGAAAAATCATCAGCACGCAAGAAATTCCCAAAAGGCAAATTCAATACATTACTCGATTTTTCGCCTGCACATATGACCCGTTAATGAAACGTTAATTCAGGGATTAAATGTGAAAAAATAAGCAAAATACAGAATATTATGAACAGTTTATAAAAAAAGAGGTGAAAAAGCAGCAAATTTAAATTCACATCGGCTTTAAAATGCATATTTAAATATAATAAAATTGAAAAAGATTAAATGCATTGATATTGACATTAAGATTCATTTATGTTTGGGCAAAGTTTGATGATATAAATTTTAATCTTAATTAATTTATCAATGCAACAATCCATTCTTATTTTCCAATTACTGCCGTTTTTCCACCATTTTCATTGATTTTTAAATTGAAGGAATGATAATATCCCTTTCACCGGAAGGCATGAATTCCCTTAATGCTCCCTTAGCTATTTCCTTTCTCGGATGCTTGAAGTCGAACGTCAGATTGTCATCGGCAAATGCAATCTTGATTAATGGATTTGTACAGAATGCATCTCCCCTTGCTGCGTGAGGTGCCTGAGCGATACCTGCATATTCAGGCTGGTGTCCTACGTTCATTGCATAGTTCGGATAGTTTGGACCTCTCAATTCGTGAATCAGACCTTCATCGCTTCTGATTGATAATGAATTTGATGCACCTGCCTGATCCTGCAAGTCATAGCCGTAGAATCCAAGTCTGGAATGAGCTTCCTTATGCAGAATCATACTTAAATACCATCCGTTTACACCGGCGTTTGAATTTCCGGTTGCAAATGCGGTTGAACAGCCTGCAGCGGCAGATATGACACTTGCCCTTTGAGAACCTCCGAAGTGGGTTTCAAGAAGGGTAGGTATTTCGTACTGTTCCAATCCGTAAAGGGTTACTTCGGTTGAGATGTCACGGACAGTATCCATGCTTAATTCAGCGTTACACATTCCATAGTTCTTTTCAACATAATCCATACCGTAATAGAGGAAATCGTCGAGAATGTCGTCGGTATATGCTGCACTTGCGTATTGCGTAAATCCTACACCGCCTGACATGTATGATCCAAGCCAGACCTGGTCGTAGAGTACTGCAGCGGCCGCAATTACTTCCAGAGACACTTCCGCAGGGTCGTCACTTACCCTTGAAGTCTGTACCATATCGGCAAGGTTACCGAATGCCACACCGCCGGGTTCGTTAGGTCCTCTTGCACGTCTTGACGGCAGGAATGCACCCATACCGATAACGTCTGCGTGCTTTGCAGCGTATGAAAAGTCAGCGATAGCCGCTTCACCCGCACATAGCTTGTATGCGTTGATGAAACTCATACCTATCTGCATAGCGGACCATCTGGAAACTGTACCTCCGTCACATGCCCTTACAACAAGGGTAGGAACCCTACTTACCTGATAGGTTTTGTTTCCAACATATTTCTTGAGCATTTCTGCCTGATCTTCTGGAAATTCCTTATTAATATCAATTAACACCCGTTTGTCCAGTTCGTCAGCCAGATCGTCGTTTCCGGTAAATATTTTAGCGTAACAGTCATCCACAAGTCCAGGGTGAACTTCAACCATGTGCTCCTGCACAACGGCTCCGCCCGGAAGCGCGTGGTTAATGTTTTCCATATATTCGTTAATCGTTTCCGGAGTCACTTCCACACCGAGCCTTTCCTGAAGAACAGAGTGTGCAGTGTCCATACCTACAATGATTGTCCTTTTTATGTCGTCAACAAGCTGCTGGATTGCCGCATTGTTACAGAAGTGCAGGTCGTCGCCTTCAACGTAATCTTCGGTTCCGGAAATCTTGTATGCCATCAGCTGCCTTTGACCCAGCGGCACACCAATGTCCGGATTATAAAATGGCATGTTTCTTTCTTTAGCTAATTTTTCCGCAGCATCATTGAATTCCCTTTTTCTTTCGGACTGTTTCCAGCCGCCGAAGCAGTAGAAACTGGTGTGATCGCTTTCCTGATCTTCACCTTTGAATTTTTGATTTAATGCGTTTAAAAACTTTTTATTCTCCAAAGCCATTTTATTCACCTAATTTCTTTTTTAAGTCCTTGGAAAATACACCCATACCATATCCTCCTTCAGTACGAGCAGTATGGATATTTTCAACGACTTCAAGAGCTTCCTTGTCTTGTCTCATACCTATATTGTCTTCCCTGTAGATTGTGGTGATTTCCTTCAGATAATCCTCATCCAAAGGTGCGCCTACGTCAATGGCTTCATCCAAAGGACGTCCAACCTGGTCTTTCACGTAGTAGACGTGTCCATCCTCTTCATTGAAGATGTACCTTTGAAGCCCGTCAAACATCAGACCGTTTTCGTCAAGCCTCAGTGAGTGACCGTGCACCGTTGCGCCTCTCATTCCGCATCTTGCCGGGTCAAAAATATCGGTTTCGACTAACTCTTTGGCTATTTTTTCCAAATCCTGTTCTCTTATTTCAATTACCTGTCTTCCAGATAATGTACCTGTATCCACTCCCCTATATCTCCACATATATGTTCTGGCTCTGTCATAAGGTTGTGCAGGAGCATTATACATGGAATCCGCAAACTGAATGTATCTGACCCTGATTCCTTCAGCAGCACCTGGCGTTGGCTCTACGATGTGTTTGATAATATCCCCGTCATCTTCCATTTCAGCTAATGGTGGATGAACGGTCTTATAGCTTTCACCAGGGTTTCTGTGGCCAAGTATCTTTACTATGCCTTCATCAGATACACTTCTAACTTTCTTAAATTCATGGTCCGGATTCATATGCTTTCTTCTGTTTTCAGCAATTTTAGTTTCACCAGGACCGTATTGAGCTTTATATCCCATAATTCACCAACATTATTTAATAACTTTAACTGTTTCAGATGTTTTTGCACGTGAATCGACCAAACCGATGTAACGTTCATCTATTGCGCTTTCGAAATTGTTTCCATACTTGAGATAATCGGAAATCGTTGACTTTGTTCTCGTGAAGATTCCAACAAGCAATGAATAGTCACACGGCATGAATTCACCCAGAATGTCTTCCAAATCATCCATAAAGGCGTTGAACTTAGACATGTCCACAGTGATAACGATTTCGCCGACCATTACACGCAGTTCCAGATCATGACCTTTCACGTTTATGACCTTTCTGTCCGTGTGATTTACAACGTGTCCCTTTCCCGGTCCATAAAATACCTTCAGAGGAATTGATGGGCCATGTATCAGGACTCTTTGCTGACCTTCCAGATTATAAATGGCGTTCAGCAATTTTTCGGTAGTCTTTGGCTTCAAGTATCTGTTTGGAATAATTTTAATGTCTATAACATTAACCTTTTCTGATTCATCCATAAAAACACCCTAAAGCTTTTCCTTAATTTCACCTGCAACGTTTGCAACGTTAGGAATCGGATTTCTAAGATTGTCTATAGTGCCGTAGACTATTCCAATCAATGATGAAGTCCTTTGAACTGAAAACATCTGGGTTCCCGCATCCAAACACATTGCAGCGGATGCACAAGGAATTGCCGTTCCCTTTGCGTGTCTTGTTACTACGTGGTTTCCGTGGAATGTTCCCGGTCCTCCCCCACCGTAAATTGAATGTGAGAAGAAACTGAATCCTACACCTACACCTTCGGTTCTTCCGTAATCCACACCAGGAAGCCCTGTTTCGTATTCGAGCATGTCGTTATAATACAATACAGTTGATGCAACTGCCTGAGCAGCCCTTGCAGCACCGATATTAACGATTACTGCAGCAAGCAATCCTGCAGCGGCATAAGCGTTCCATAATGCCCAGTCAACCGGTTCATATAGATTATATCCTGAAGGCATCTTTTTAGCTACTCTGATTACATTATCCTCAATTGCCCTGCCGACCAGGGACTGGATTACAGTACCTACGGTTCCCTTTCCGTTTTCCTTTACAATGTCAAAAACCAAATTGTCGGCATTCAAGCCCTGATATGCCAGGGTCAGCAGGTGCATCCTTTCAAAGGCCCCTGTCGCATCACCGGTTTCAAACATTGCAGTCTGTTCCATGATTGAGGACAGTGCAGCAGCATTTAAAGTCTGCTTGTTGGTAATTGCAACAACGTGGTTTGCCATAATGTTTCTTAAACCATAACCTAAACCTTCCAGGAGAACCGGAGGCCCCAGAAGCGCACTGATGTGTGCACCGGACAAATCGACGGTTCTTGGATATGCACCCATTACTGACGTCTTGATTGTTGATGCGTCAAACATGTTTACATCAAAGGTGTCGATGATTGCCTGAATCGTTGCGGCACCTGTCTGCATTGTGGATACGGAATAATCGGCAGCCACGTTCAGCCTTTCAAACGGAAGCTGAACCAGCAATTGCTGTCCGTCGTTAATAAGGTTAACGGTGGTGTCATCATCTTCATTAACGCGAAGAATCTTTTCAATTTTCCCGGCTATCACTTCTGCGTTTTCAACTATAGGAAGATCCAGCTCTCTTCCCGGAATAAAAACGGATTTACCGCCCATAGCAGCATTTTTCAATCCTTTTTCAATACCGGCCAAGTTTACTGCAGCAGATCTTTTAATGTCATATATCATATCCTGAATCGCAGAATTCTTAAGCGGGCTGATAGCCTCCAACGGAACGTCTTCCTGGAGAAGTTTTCCATCGGGACCATACAAATCTAATTCGTCATCATATATTCGCATTACTTACCTCCTAAATTATTGTACCTTAAAATTAATACCTTATTAAAAGTATTAACTGAGTTAATACAATTATCAAAGAAACGATTATTTAATAAATAATCAAATCTTTATATAAGGAGTAATAAACATATAAAGGTTACTTAAAAATAAATCATTTTAAAAAGGTTTGATTTGGATTTAAGTGATTTTTAAGTGAAATTAAATTGAAAAAACTGACATTGAACTTTAAAATTGGAAAATATTGACTATGGTTTAATTAAAAAAGAAAAGTATTAAATTAATGATTTTTAAAATTTAGCCACAATAATGGTTAAAAAAAGATAATCGATTAATCACTAGCAAAAGGGAATTGAATGAAATAATGTTGATTGATTAATGAAAACAGCTGATTTGAATTGCTGAAATGGAAAAATGACTGATTTGAATTAAATAAAAATATGTAATACTTTTTTAAAAATTAATAATATATAAATAATAAAAATTATATTAAAAGTATTAACTATTAATGATTTCCATAACAAGATTTATATAATATAAGGTTCATATACCCCTGTAGGTATAGGTGGTTACTATGAAAAAATGTATGGACAGTGAAAACTTACACAGAAGGCTTAAAAAAATCATCGGCCAAATCAATGCAATAGACCGCATGATTGACGAGGACATTCCCTGCGAACAGATACTCATGCAGGTCAACGCATCCAAATCCGCTCTGCATAAGGTTGGGCACATTATTGTAGAGGGACATTTGGAAAACTGCGTAAAGGAAGCAATCGATGACGGCGATGCAGATGACGCTTTAGGCGATATCTCAACCATTTTGGAATACTACTCCAGACTTTAATTTTTTTTAAAGTAACCTTATACCCTATGGGGTATACCTATACCTAGGGGCTGTTTTAAATGAATCTCAAATTCGACAAAGGCAAAAAGATTGACATAATGCTGATAGTCGTGTCCGTGACAAGTCTGCTGTTGAGTCTTATGGACTCATTGAGCTATTTGTCATGGATAGCTGTCGCATTATGTGCAGTACCAATATTCAAGGAATGCATTATTGGTTTAACGAAAGCTGACATAACAGCAGATCTTCTTGTGACAATTGCAATCATCGCATCAATAGCAATCGGCGAGGTCTTTGCTGCAGGAGAAATCGCTGTGATAATGGCTATAGGAGGATTTCTGGAAGAATACACCGTATCCAAGACTCAGGGAAAAATAGAAGAACTCATAAGATTAACCCCCACAACAGCAACGAGAGTAAGGAACGGGAAAAAGGAAAAAATCAATGCTAACGAAATTAACGTTGGAGACACTTTAAAGGTGCTTCCGGGCGAAACATTAGCGTGTGACGGAATAATCACTGAAGGAGAAACCTCAATTGATGAGGCCACATTAACGGGCGAATCAATGCCTGTCGATAAAACGAAAGGGGATGAAGTCTCAAGCGGAACGATGAACCTTTACGGATCATTTATGATGACGGCAACCAAGGAAAGCCAGGACAGTTCACTTCAAAAGCTGATTGAACTGGTTGAGTCATCAAAGCCTGAAAACGCAAAAATCGTCAGGACGGCAGACAGATGGGCAACATGGATTGTTTTAATCGCATTTTCAGCTGCAGTATTGACATACCTATTTACGGGCGAAATAATAAGGGCCGTTACCGTTCTGGTCGTATTCTGTCCGTGCGCACTGGTGCTTGCAACGCCGACGGCGATAATGGCATGCATCGGCAACCTGACGAAATACGGCATTCTGGTCAAGGACGGCCAGTCAATAGAGGAGCTGGCTCACGTTAACGAAATAATATTCGACAAGACCGGCACCCTGACCTACGGAACGCCGAAAGTGGTTTCAGTCAATGGAGATGACGAGATGATGTATCTGCTTGCATCCCTTGAATCCAAATCGGAGCATCCCCTGGCAAAGGCTATAATGAATCATTACGGCGAAAAGGAGCTTGGAGAAGTTGAAAACTTCAAAATGATAATGGGAAAGGGAGTGAAAGGCACGGTGGACGGCCATGAAATAATGGCCGGAAAGCCGGAACTTTTAAAGGATGAAAACATTAATCTGAGTAAAAACTTAAATCTCTCAAACGGGGAAAAGCGAAATCTTCGTCGTCAAGAACCGTGAAGTCATAGGAAACGTGATACTTGCCGACGTATTAAGACCCGAGTCAAGAGAAACTGTCGAAATATTAAAGGGCCTTGGCATTAAAAGCACACTTCTAACCGGAGACAATGAAAACAGTGCAGGCCATGTATGTAGGGAACTGAATTTATCCAATTTCATGTTCAACTGCCTTCCCGAAGACAAAAGCGAATACATCGGCCAAAGGCAGCTTGATGAAAACAAGGTGGCAATGATTGGCGACGGAATCAACGATGCGCCATCCCTTAAAAAGGCCAATGTCGGAATAGCTATGGCAAGCATCGGAAGCGACGTATCCATTGAAGCGGCAAACATCACTCTTATTAACGACAATATCGGCGATCTGCCTCATCTGATAGCTATTTCAAGACAGACCATTAAAACGATTAACATAAACATTGCCTTTTCACTTGTATTGAACATTACCGCAATGATTCTGGCCGTATTAGGCGTTATTGACCCAATTTCAGGTGCATTAATCCATAATATCGGCTCCGTCGTTGTAATAATATATTCAGGACTGATGGTTAACTACAAAAGATTAGGCATAACTAAAAATATAAATAAAAAATCATTCAAAGATATGAACATCAAAACACATGGAGGCGCAAAATGGCTTTAGAAGAAAAAGAAATCAAAGTTGTAGGAATGCACTGTCCTTCCTGCGTAAATGCCGTACAATTATCATTGACCGACGTTGATGGTATTGAAGACGCAAAAGCTGATTTAGATTCTGGAATCACTACAATCACATTGGATGCCGATAAGGTAAGTGATGAAGAAATCAAAGAAGCAGTTGAAGAAGCAGGATTTAATGTGGAATAATTAAATCCTATTTCTATCTTTTTTTTATTAATTTAAACCGCCTTGGAACCTCTCTCGCCAGTTCTTATTCTAATTACTTCCTCAACATCTGAAACGAATATCTTTCCGTCCCCGACATCACCGGTTCTGGCGCTTTCTATGATAATGTCAATGACGTCATCCAGGTCCTCTTCATTGACAATCAGTTCAACCCTTGTTTTAGGAATCAAATCGATGCAATAGCTGGATCCCCTGTAGGATTCCTTAACGCCCGTTTGTCTTCCTCTTCCGTTAACCGTTGAAACGTTCATTCCTTCACAGCCTGCTGCCAGAAGGGCTGTCTTTACGTTTTCAAACATTTCCTCTCGAATAACCGCTATAATTCTTTTCATATCAATACCTCCACATTAATTATAATCTGTAACCGGATTCCTTGTGCAATGCCGTATCCAGACCAGCAATTTCCTCTCTGTCATCTACTCTAAGTCCCATAGTCATGTCAAGCGCCTTTGCTATTATCAGGCTTGCACCGAAAGTGTAAATCATTGTTGCAACAACGGCAATAATCTGAACCGTCAGCTGATGCGGATTGCCGTAGAACAATCCTGCCACGCCGTTTATTGCAGGCGATGCGAAAAGCCCCGTAGCTATCAGTCCCCAGACTCCTGAAAGTCCGTGGACACCGAATACATCCAAAGCGTCATCGTATCCGAATTTGCTTTTGAGATTGTAAACCGCAAAATAGGAAATCAGTGATGCGACAATTCCTATTACCAGTGAGCCTGAAAGCTGAACGTATCCTGATGCCGGAGTAATGGCAACAAGTCCTGCAACCGCACCGGTGATTGCGCCCAATACAGTCGGCTTTCCTATGTTAATCATATCCAGAATTACCCACACTATCATTGCGGCCGCTGCTGCGGTATTTGAAACCAGGATTGCTGAACCTGCAAGGCCGTTTGCTGCCAGTGCTGATCCTCCGTTGAATCCCATCCATCCGAACCACAGAAATCCTGCGCCCAAAATGGAATATCCCAGGTTATGCGGGAGCAGTGAAGTGTCCCTTCTCTTTCCCAGAATAAGTGCCAGCGCAAGGGCTGAAAAACCTGAGTTGACCTCAACTGCGATTCCTCCGGCAAAGTCGATTGCACCCAGACTCATCATCCATCCTCCGCCCCAAATCCAGTGGCAGACGGGAATGTAAATCAGGCTGACCCATAAAATAGTAAAGACAACCCACGCTTTCGTTTTCATCCTTCCGACAATGGAACCTGAAACGATTGCCGCTGTCAATGCCGCAAAGGTCAGCTCAAAGCCCGCAAATACGAATGTCGGAATGGTGTCTGTAAGTGAATCAACGCCAATTCCTTCCATGAAAAGGCTTTGTGGTATTCCAACGAATCCGAAAAATGAATCAGGTGAAAAGGACATCTGATAGCCGTAGAAAATCCATATAAGACTGGCTATTGCAAAAGCTATCAATGAGAGAAACATTGAGTTTAAAACGTTTTTCTTTTTCGATAATCCTCCGTAAAAAAATGCAATGCCCGGAACGCTCATCAATAAAACCATAATGGTTGCAACGAGCATCCAAGCAGTATTTCCTGTACTTAAAACCATAATATCACGACAAAAATTAAAAAAAAATAATTATAGGTAGCAAATGTCTACCGACATACATAATATTTGACTACATGATAAATAAATGTTTAATATGCTATTGGCAAATTCGGTTAAAATATTAAAATAATTAAAAAAAAGAAAAAATTGTGGTTTATTTATTCCACATTTGAGTATAATAAACCGCTTGCTCTACCAATGAAGAATACCAAGTATACACCAACAATACCCATCAGTAATCCGCCGATGTATGAATTCCATTTCATGACGAATGCAAGAATTAAAAGCAATACGACAGCGATGATTGCAACAATAATGATGAATAACAAGAGATTTATGATACCGACTCTTGTAATGTCTTCAATTGCATCTTTAATTGATAAGGCATAGACCAGATCTTCGGTTTTAGCTAATCTGCACTCCGCCATGAATTCGGCAAGGGCAAAAATAACCAATAGGATAATGCTTATTATTGTAGTTACCCAGTGCTGGAAGATAATGCTTAAAATTGAAGAAATTATAACCGGAATGAGGTAGTAGACAATACGTACCAGGAATAACCTTGCACCGTTAATGAATTGTCTTAAAAAGTCGATTCTAGGTCCTTCGTCGCTTCTGATGATACCGTATTTAATGATATCCAGTTCATAACCTGAAATTGCGAAAGCCACTACAAGAAAGATGAGAATACCTATAAGTCCTGATCCTAAAAGCATAAATACGTTTTTGTCGGCATAACCCATGGCCATACCCACAATGGTTCCTCCGCCAACGATACCTGCAATAATACCCAAAGCGATATAAAGTATTAAAGAGGTAATGTTGTGTGCCGGATAAACCATTGCATCCTTTAAAATATCAACTATTTCCATAATATGTTCACCTTAAATTTTTTTTAAAAAAAACTCGAATGTTTGAGTTTATTGATATAGATTATATAAATTATACTATTTAAAAATTAATTTTTTTTAATATAAACTCAAATATCAAATTTTATATAAGTTAAAAAATAAAACTTTAAGCATAGATAATTTTTAAGGGATTAAAATGAAATCTGTTGCAATTAATGGATATGGAACTATAGGAAAAAGAGTTGCTGATGCTGTTTCAGCTCAAGACGATATGAAAATAATTGGTGTGAGTAAGACCAGACCAAACTACGAAGCAAGGACTGCCGTTGAAGAAAAGGACTATCCTTTATACATCGGAATTCCTGAAAGGGAAGGACTGTTTAAGGAAGCCGGAATCGAAATAGCAGGAACCGTTGAAGAAATGATTCAGGAAGCTGACGTTGTGGTTGACTGTACTCCTGGAAACATCGGACCTCAAAACCTTGAAATGTATAAAAAGGCAGGCGTAAAGGCCATCTATCAGGGCGGAGAAGACCACGACCTCACAGGACTTTCATTCAACGCGATTGCAAACTATGACGACTCATACGGAGCAGACTACACCAGAGTCGTTTCCTGTAACACGACCGGACTTACACGTACCTTAAGCACAATCGACCCTATTGCAGACATCAAAAAGGTCAGGGCGGTCATGGTAAGAAGAGGATCAGACCCTTCCGAAATCAAGAAAGGTCCAATCAACGCAATCGTGCCTAACCCTCCGACGGTGCCATCCCACCACGGTCCGGACGTGCAGACCGTAATGAAAGGAATTGACGTTACAACAATGGCTTTGCTCGTGCCTACAACCCTCATGCACCAGCACAACATCATGGTTGAAATCAACAACGACGTGGAAACCGAAGAAATCATTGAAGCACTCGAAAAACGTTCAAGGGTAATCGTCGTTGACGCCGAAGCAGGTCTCGGTTCAACAGCGGAGCTTATGGAATACGCCAAGGAATTAGGCAGAAACAGGAATGACCTGTACGAAATTCCGGTATGGAGAGAATCCATCAATGTCGTCGGAAACGAATTATTCTACATGCAGGCCGTGCACCAGGAATCCGACGTTGTTCCGGAAAACATCGATGCTATTCGCGCTCTTCTTGAAATGGAAAGCGACAACGAAAAATCAATAGCTAAAACAAACAAAGCAATGGGAATTTTATAATTCCCCCATTATTTATTTTTTTAAATTAACACCACAGATTAATTTCAAAACTCTGACATGAATTGAATTTACACTTCAAATTAATGTCTAAAATTTGTACGATGAAAAAATTTATTTATGATAACGTCCAATTTTTATACATGAGGTGTTGCTATGTTTAAAGAAATTTTTGGAAATTGTCCACAGGTCAAAGTAATTGACTATATGATATCAACGCCATTTTCTCAGCATACAAAGCAACAAATAGCCGTAGGTGCTGAGATTTCTAGGTCAACATTGAATAATTTCATAGATGAATTAGTTGATATTGAAATTATAACATGTAAAAATTCAAAATTTAGTTTAAATTCTAAATCCAACATTGTTAAAGGATTAATGGCAATTAGTGAAGAATTTGTTGAAATAGAATATCAAAAACAAATTAAATTGCCTGATGAAATATCTGATGAACTTACAATTGAAGAAGAAGAATTATATTTAAGTGAATCTGCTCCCAATGTAAATTTGGATGCTCTCGAACAAGAAATAAACATTAAGGAAAATTATACGTTTTCTTCTATCAATACAAATAAACTAATTAATTTTGAATTCATGTTAATGGATGAAAAATAAGGTGAAAATATGAATGAGCAAGAATTTAATGTACCTACTAAAGAAGGGATAAGAATTAGCTCAAATTCCAAAGTAGTTAATATCTCCCATGTAGGAGTTGGCGGAAGTGATGATGAAATTATGATAATACCAGTAAACAAAAAATTAAAAAACAATGAACAAGGCGATTTAGAAATAATATATGAGTCAGATATGCAAATTATTTTAAATAAAAAAACTGCAACTGAATTAAAAAAACTATTAGATAAATATATTTGATTAAAATGGCGAAAAATAGGAATTCTGATGAAATCAGAGTAAAAATCTTATTTTTCATGTGGAAAAAGCATTACTTTAACAAAAAGCATACACCCATCACCAACCTATGTAACAAATTATCCGAAATCCCATGTAAATAAATACACAAGGAAATTAAAAAACTACATGCCGAAAAGATAATGGGATACAAAAAAACAAATCATGGACTTGATGTTTTTTTGAACCATCGGATGAAAGATGAAATCCAAAAAATTATTGCGGAAAGATTAGGAGAATATTATTCCATCTAATCTTTCACAATATTTTTTAAAAAAAATATAATTACCATCAAAATCATAGTAAAGATATGAAAAACAAAGTATTTTTTGGACCTGCTGGAAGTCCTGTCAACTACAAGGGAGCTGCCTACAAGGCCCCCAAATACATACAGCGAATCGGGCTTGACTCATACGAATACCAGTCCCCTTACGGAGTCAGGATTGGAGAGGAATCCGCCAGAATATTGAAAGAGGAATCCGAGAAGTTTGAAATACTGATATCCATGCACGGACCCTACTATATTAATCTGTGCGCAAAGGAATCCGAAAAGATTGACAAAAGCATCGGCCACCTCATAGCCACCGCCCGTGCCGGCGAATGGATGGGTGCCTACCGTCTGGTTTTCCATCCTGGATTTTACACTAACCGGAAGCCTGAAAAGGCAATGGAGATTTCCAAACAGACTATCAATCGCCTCTTTGAAGAGCTTGAAGCCGAAGGGATTGAGGAGTTTACCTTTGCTCCTGAAACAACCGGAAAAAGGACTCAGCAGGGAAACATTGAGGAAATCGTTGAATTATGCGCAAGCTTTGAGCATTTTGAGCCTACGATTGACTTTGCCCATATCCATGCCCGTGGAAGAGGATACCTAACCAAAAAGGACGATTACAACTGCATTTTCTCAACAATTGAAAACAAGCTGGACATTGACCTCCTGCACTGCCATTTCACCACCATCGAGTACAGCAGAGCCGGAGAGGTAAAGCATCACACTTTGGATGAAAGCGATGAGTACGGACCCCAAATCGAGGATTTGCTGGCCAATCTCATTGACAACGACTGGAAAGCCAACATCATCTGTGAAACGCCATTAAGGGACATTGATTCTTTGAAAATGAAAGAGCTATACGAGAGCATGCTTTAATCTTAGTATCACCACTTCGGAGTCGGTTCCCCACCTCATTGGCTGGTCCATTGAGCCCACTCCAGTCGTTACGTGCATGTAATGGCCTCTTTCATCCTTGAATAGTCCCCTGTTGTATCCGTAAAGCAAACGGCAGAACCAGGTTGCGGGATGGAACTGGCCTCCGTGCGTGTGTCCGGAAAGCTGGATGTCAAAACCGGCTTTTGAGTGCTCCTCCCAGAGGTAAGGAACATGGTAAATCATGATGTTTGTCTTATCGTTTTTTATTTCACCTTTAAGCTCATCAATACCTGGAGCGTTAATATCGTCGAAACTGTATGCCAAGCCATAGATGTTCAAGTCTCCGATTTGCGTTGACTCATTGTCTAAAACAATAATTCCCGCTTTTCTGCAGGCCTTTTTGACGTTTTCAAGGCCAATATAATAGTCATGGTTGCCCGGCGTGAATATTATCGGCATGTTGACTTCACTTAAAGGCATGAAATCGTCTTCCAAAACCACCGATGAGCCGTCCGCCATATCGCCTGAAATTATGGCCACTTCACAGGAATCTTCCAAGGTTTTTAACGTATCGGCAAGCTGCCTTATTATCTTTTTATATCTGACGGCGCCGAAATGAACGTCCGATAAATGAACCACATTTACTTCTTTTGTTAAATTGTCCAGTTCGATAGTTCTTTCGTTTACAACTAAATTATGAGCCTTCCAGTATGCGTAAACTCCGATTATAGGAACAAGAGCCAATATAATTAATACTAACGTATAATCCAGTTGGAAAAAGATGGAGACAGAATAAATGATTACAAGTTCAATGAGATACATCATCGATGCCCATATCCATATTGCGAATATTTCCGTTAACAGACGCGTGATAAACCTTGATTTTTTAAGTTCTAAAAGCATGGAACCCACATTCATGAGTCCCAGGATTAATGCCATTAAAGCAATCGTCAAATCATCCAGAGGATAAAATAGCAAAAATAGATATTTAAGCAGAAAAAACTCGAATATTATATATAAAGGAGTCATCATCAGCACACGTCTTTTCCTAAAACTCATAATTTTTACACCAAAAAATTAAATATTGTTAAGATTATATATTATGTATTCAAATATAAAGTTGTGGTGATTTTTTGAAAAACAATTCCAAAAAAAGCGAGCTTAAAAGTCAGACCCAAAAGTCAGCCGTTTTCGAAACGGACAACAAACGCAATGCAGAATGCGTGGTCCTCAAGGCCGCAGGCTATCCCTTTGACTTTGAGATGATGGAAAGCAGCCTTGAAATAACCGATACTGGTTTGTTTGAACAGTACGCTCGTGACCAGTGGCTGGGAATGGAAATCAACAACGAATCCTATTTGTTTGATCAAAAAATCATACCTGATTTTGCGTTTAAGGTAATCAGCGTAAAGCCTGAAAACTCAATCATTTCAGAAACTACCAAAATCAAGATTATCCTTGATGAAACCGACAAGCTTAAAAACGTTAAAAGCATCAAAAGCAGCATTAAGCTTTCAGATATCGTCGGACAGGTTAATGCCAAGAATAAAATCAAGGTCATTGAAAAGTATCTAAGAGAACCGGAAGTATTCGGCTCCTGGGCTCCTAAAAACATTCTCTTTTACGGCCATCCGGGTACCGGGAAAACCATGCTTGTCAAGGGACTTGCAAACGAGGTTGAGGTTCCGCTTTATCTAATCAAGGCAACCTCATTAATCGGCGACCATGTCGGTGACGCCGCATCCAAGATACATGATCTGTTTGAAAAGGCCTCCAAGAACTCACCTTCAATAATTTTCATTGATGAAATAGATGCCATTGCGCTTCACAGGTCATTTCAGTCTTTGAGGGGTGACGTTTCAGAAATAGTTAATGCCCTTCTCACGGAAATGGATGGAATTAATGAAAACGAGGCGGTAATTACCATATGCGCCACAAACAATTCCTCATCACTTGACAGCGCCGTGAGAAGCCGTTTTGAAGAGGAAATCGAGTTCAAGCTTCCAGACGATGAAGAAAGGCGCCAAATATTTGAAAACAATCTGGAAACATTGCCTTTAGAATATGATTTGGACATTAATAAGCTCGTTAAGGTGTCAAAAAACATGTCCGGAAGAGATATAAAAGAGAAAATACTTAAAACAGCCCTTCACAACGCAATAGCTAATGATAAGACAGTTGTGGACATGTCAGACATTGACTATGCCCTTAAATCCGGCAAAGTTAAAATAAGCGATGTCAAGGGAATGTTTGAATAAATTATTTGAAGTCAAAGATATATTCTGCAGACTCAATCACTTCTTTTTTATCCTCTTTTGCGGCATCCTTCAGGTTTTGTGAAATGTCGAAAAATATCTTGTTGACAATTGAATTCGTTAAATTTTCCATTATTTTACTGCTTCCATCTACATCAGACAACTTTGAAGATGCTTTTTTCATTTCACGTTGTCTTATCTCTTCCATAGATGTCCTTAAAGTGGACAGCAAATCTTCAACTTCCATTATTTTAAAGGATTCTTTAAGCAAATCATACTCTTCCTGGATGATGATTTCTGCCTCATCGAATTCCTTCTCACGAAGCTTGGTATTGATGTCTGCAATTTCACGCAAATCGTCAATGTTGCATAATTTGACTCCCAAATCGGTAACGTCTTCTGAAATGTCACGTGGATTTGCGATGTCGACCATGAACAGCTCCTCATTTTCAATGCCGATGCGCTCAAGCCTTTCCTTATCTATGATGGTGTGGGGTGCACTTGTTGCGCTTATCACCAGATCGGCTGTTTTCAAATAGTCTTCAAGCTCTGAGAATAAAATGGCTGTTCCGTCCAAATCCTTTGCAAGCTCGACAGCCACATAATAAGTCCTGTTTGCAACAACAATGGCGCTCAGGTTCTTTTCAGCCAGTGCCTTTGCCACCAATCGACCCATCTTTCCGGCGCCGATTACAAGAACTGATTTGCCGTTCAATTGTCCTAAATGGGATTCGGCCAAATCGACTGCAGCGGAGCCTATGGAAACGGAGCCCTTGTTGATGTTGGTCTTGTTTCTTACAACCTGTCCTACATGAATGGCCTTTGTAAAGACTGTATCGAGAACCTTTCCGCAGTGGTGGTTTTTCACTGCCTTGGCCTTTGCGTCCTTGACCTGGCCTAAAATCTGGTCTTCGCCGACAATCATTGATTCAAGACCTGAGGTCATACGAAGCAGGTGAATTACTGATGCCTCGCCGTATTCGATGATTATGCTTTGATTTTCATGGGATAAAAGCTCGTCTTCAAAAGCGATGCTGTCGTTGTGGATATAGTATTCCTTACGGTTACAGGTGGATATTTCGATGTATTCGTTTATTGAATACTTTTCCTGCAGTTTCCAGAAAATGTCGTCGATATCCTTTGAAATGTTCTCCATTGATTGAATGTCTGCAATCTTATGGTCTACCCTTAAGTTAAGTATCATCAAAATCCCTCTCAATTGATTCGTAAATAACAGCCTTTGCCCTGTCGATTTCTCCGGATTTAATCAATTCCTTAATGTCTTCATCCTCAAAAATCTTATATAAATAATCCCGCCTGTCCTTTTGATCAGGCAGTTTTTCCTTTAAAAGTGAGCGTGAATAGTCCTGAAGCTCGATTTCTGCAATGTCTTCTTCAGTTATTATGGCCTGGATTTTCTTTCTCAGTTGCCTTGCCATTAATGGGCTTTTTCCGCCCGTAAAAATAGAAATTTCAACGTCTCCTATTGAAAAGCTTGTGGGAACGATAATGTCACCATCGTATGGCAGGTCTGCCCTGTTAACCAGTTTATCTTCAGATATCCTTGAAACGTGATCGCACAGCTCCTTATCGCCGCTTGCCACCACAACCAAATCCGCCCATTTGACCAGTTCATCCGCTTCATCAGTCGAATGCAAAAAAGCCCCTTTTCCTTTTAAATCATCATCCATTGATGAACCGGCCATCCTTACGATAGCCCCATGGTCTAAAAATCTATTTGCTCTTCTCGTTGCAACTTCGCCGGTGCCTAAAATGAAGACTTTAAGTCCAGAAGTTTTCAAATAAAGAGCAGTCCAGTCCATTTTAATCAGAATCTTCCAGTGATCTTGCCTTTAAAACGCTTACGGCTTTTCTCAGGTCGTTGTTGCAATCGGTTAAAACGTTCATTGCTTCAAGCTTTGAAATGTTGAAGGTTTCGGCTAGCGCTTCTGCCTTTGCATCAGGTGCAGGCTTTTGAACGCCGACCAATCTCTCTGAGAGTTCCTTTTTTAAATCCTCATACTCTTCATAGCTCATGCCCATATTCCTTAAGGTCATGTCCCTTAACGGACATGGCTTTGACGGCTTGCAGCACCAGATTAATGAACCGAAACATGTACCAGCTCCTTCTCCCAGTCTTGTTTCTCTGCCGAACTGCACTTTGATTTCAATATACTCCTGAGGAGTTAGATTAACTTCCTCCAAAGCGTTTAAAACCGGACATGGTTTAATTGGAGGGCAACAAAAAGCAAGGCCCCTTACATCTCCACCCCTACATATATGGGATGGTGCATCTTCCCAACTCATAATAATTCACCATAATATAATGTTTTAATTTTTCTAAAACAAAATATATAATACTTTTGTAAAATGTCATGGCTCAAGAAAAGAATCTATAAAAAAGAGCGTGAAAAATGATTGAAGCGTTTAAACACTAAAAAAAATAAGAGAAAATATGATAATTAATTAATAATTACCATATTTATTGAATATCTGTTTTTTAAGCCGTTACGGTAACCTTGTTTGCGATGTTTGCTCCGTTATAACTTGAGGTTATAATGTATTCGCCGGCCATCAAGTTAATGTTTAACTTGGCGTTACCTGAAGCATCAGTGGTTCTCTGATAGAAGACACCGTTGATGTTGAAGGTTACGTTTTGACCTGCGTATGGAGCGCCGGTACCGTCAACCAATGTTGCAACGAAAGGATTTGGAGTGCCGTATTTCTTGGTTAAATCAGTTGCGTTTAACACAGGCAATACGGTAATGTTGTTTGATACTCTGCAGTCGTTGTATTCGGCGGTGATAATGTAGTTGCCAGGTTCTAAGTTAATGTTTAACCTTGCTACGCCTGATGCGTTGGTTTTCCTTTCGTAGAATACACCGTTAATGTTGAATTTAACGGTTACGTTTTCACCGACAGGGTTTCCGTCATCGCCGATAATGGTTACGTAGTACTGTGAATCGTTTTTGTAGTATTTTACAAGATCGTTGTTGTTGACGATTGAAGGCAAGACAGTAATGTTATTTGCGTGCATTTCACCGTTTTCAGGGTTGATTGCAGTAATGACGTATTCTCCTTGTGGGAGGTTGATGTTGAGTCTTGCTTTACCTTCAGTTCCGTTAACGTAACGTTTGTACATTACACCGTTGATGTTGAAGGTCACTTCAGTGCCGTTTGCCAATGGGTTTCCTTGACCGTCAAGGAATGTGGCGTAGTACTGAGTTGCGTTCTTGAATACCTTAACGATGTCATCACCGTAAACTGTAGACAGGACAGTTATGTTGTTTTCAACTCTTGCATCGGATAAACCGTCAACGCCAATGAACAATGCGAATGCAGTGTAGTTTCCGCTGCCTAAGTTAATGGCTAAGGAAGCAGTACCGTTTGCATCGGTGGTTCTGTTGTATGATGCGCCGTTGATTGTTAATGTAACTGTCTTGTTAGCTATTGGGTTTCCGAACTGGTCGGATAAGATGATAACGTATCTGGTACCGTTCTTGTAATACATTACAACGTCTTCAGCGTTAATGACAACTCTGGTCATTTCAGGAGTGTTGTTTGCAACAACTGTGTTTTCAGGATCGCAGTCTACAGCTGCGTCACCGGTGTATTCTTTTGAGAATAATGAATTATCGGTAACGGAGCCTGTTCCTTTGGCGTCAACTGCAAATTCACCGTTGGTTTTAACGTCGTTGTTGGTTACGGTTGCGTTTCCGCTTACAATGTGGATACCGGTAGTTTCAATACCCATTGAGTCGTAACCTGCAGGAGTTCCTTCATCTGATGCGTTGTCAGTGATTGTGTTGTTGTTGATAGTAATATTAGCAACTTTTGAAGCGATTCCGGTTGTGAAGTTACCGTTTGAAGAGATTGTGTTGTTTTCAACCAATGCTTCGCTTGCGCTTAATGACATACCGAATGAAGTTACACCGTCGGTTTCAATGTAGTTGTTTGTAATGTTTGCTTTTACGTCACCGGCCCAGTTAGCGGTGTAGATACCGTAAACGGATTCGCCTTTAACATTAATTTCATTGTCGTTAATTAAACCGTTAGATTTGCCGTCAACTTCAATGCCGCATGCATAGGTTTCGTTTTCGCCTACAGTGAGTTCGTTTCCGTCGATGACGAATTCTTCACCTGAAAGAACAACAGCATATCCGTATGGGGATTCAAAGACACCGATTTCGTTGTCGATAACTGAAGCGTTGTCACCTTTAACGGATACTGCATAGATAGTATCGTAAGTGGCAATCTTGTCACTGGATTTGATGCCGATGATGTTGTTTTGAATAACAGCGTCGTCACAGCCATCAACGTCGACACCTACTGAATAGACTTCTCCGCTGGTCCAGTTAATGGAACGTGAAGGCAGGGTAGCGTAGATTTCGTTGAATGAAATAGCTACATCATCTGAATCAACAGCACGAATGACTGTATTCAAGTGAGTTCCGTTGGTATCTGCATCGAAATAGATTTCGTTGTTAAGAACTGATGCGTTTACAGAATCTACGATGCCGATTACGATGTTGTCCACATCAGCGACACCAGTTACGTAGAATTCACTGTTTGCGATTGCAACGTTGTCTGCTTCACATACTGCGATTACATTAATCAGGTTTTCTGCTTCGAATGTGAATCCATCTACAGTTACGTTGTCAGCTTCGATAAACATTGCAATGTCATTTAATGTTGCGTTATCGCTTAATAAAACAACTGGCCTGTCAATGATAATGCAGCCTACTAAATCGGAGAAGTTGCCGATGAACGTTAAGTTGTCAGCATCGATTTGTTCCCTGATTTTTCCTTCTTCATCGAAGTAGACGTAGAATGTATCGTTAGTTAACGTATTGTTCAGTTCCATTGCAGGAGTGTTGTTTGCAACAAGAACTCCAGAGCCTTGAGTGTAATCGACTGCAAAATCACCGGTCAATAATGGAGTGACCAGTTCGTTGTCGGTTACGGCACCTGTTGAGTCCATATCAACTGCATATTTGCTGTTGGATGTAATGGTGTTATCTTTTACCAGTGCGTCACCAGTTACGATGTGTACACCAGTTGTTTCAGGACCCATTGAGTCGTAACCTGCAGGAGTGCCTTCATTTGTTCCTAAAGCCGCAATATTGTTGTTTGTAATGAAAATCATGTCGAATTTTGAAGCGATACCTGTTGTGAAGTTACCGTACATCAAAATACCGTTATTTTCAACGTTTGCTTCGCTACCGCTTAGAGACATTGCGAATGCTGTAATACCTTTTGCTACAATTGTGTTGTTTGTAATGTTTGCTTTTACGTCACCGGCCCAGTTAGCGGTGTAAATACCGTAAACGGAGTCGCCTTTAACATTAATATTATTGTTTTCAATAGTACCTTTTGAGTTACTTTCAATGTCAATACCACATGCGTATGATTCATTTTCACCCGCTTCGAGAGTATTACCATCGATAACGAAGTCTTGACCGGTAACTACAAGAGCGTATCCATATGGAGCGTCTGAAACACTAATTTCGTTGTCGATTACTGATGCGTTGGCACCGGTAATTGAAACTGCATAAATGGTGTCGTAAGTACTCATCTTATCGTTTGATTTGACAATGACTGTATTATCTGAGAATACTGCATTGTCACCGCTTATAGCTACACCTTCGGAATAAACTGTTCCTGTACCCCAGTCAATAGAACGGGAAGGAATAGTAGCATCTATAGTATTCTTTGAAACAACTAAACCGTTAGCATCACTAGCAGAGATAGCTGCGTTTTCATAAGTGCCGTTTGTTGAAGCGACGAAAGTGATTTCGTTATTGAAGATGCATGCATCATTTGATCCGATAACAGCTATAACAGCATTATCAGCATTTTCCACACCAGACATGTTGAACTTGCTGTTTAAAACTACAACATCATCTGATTCAATAATAGCGAGTGCATTAGTTAGATTATCACTTACAAAGTTGAATCCGTTAACAGTAACGTTATCACCAGCAATAGCCATGGCAATGTTATTTAAAGTTGCATTATTACCGACTAATGAGATTGCTTTTTCAATGATTATTGTATCAACCAGATCAGAGAATTCACCAGCAAATATTAATTCTTCAGCAGCAATTTCATCTTTTAAAGTTCCGTTTTCAGTAAAGAAGTCATAGAATGTTTCATTGGTTACGACGTAAACGACATATAATGTTGATGAGTTGGTTGCAGGGTTGAAAATCTTGTCTCCGCCGATTGAATAATCAAGATCATAGGTTCCTTGAGCCAATGCATCAATGCTGAATGTAGCGATACCGTCAATGATGTCTGCTTCATAGATTCCGTTGACTAATCTTAAGGTGAGTTTTCCGACGTTTGCTTTTTTATCTCCGTCTAAAACGGTTACGTTGAATTGGGTTTCATTGAAGTATAAAATAACGTCTTCAGCCAATATGGTTGCGTTTCCGAGGAACAGTTTGTCTTCAACAGTTAAGTTGACGGTCTGGTTGTCCACGGTAGCTTCAACATAGTATCCTTCGTTTTCGGTTCCTTCAAATGGAATGATGACTGCTGAGTCAATGGTTCCATTTTCCTGAGCCAAAGTACCGTTTGTTGCTGAGATTGTGAATTCGCTAGGATATAATGTTCCTTCGTAATCTGTTGCGTTTTCACCGTCGAATGATTTGAATGCTAAAGTTACATCCTGAATCAAACCAGTATTGTTTGTAGCGTCTAAAGTTAAAATCAGATAGCTTTCAGGAGCAACAATTTCGGAACTGATTTCTCTGAGTTTCATGACTGAATTACTGATGTAATTGGTGGTTCCGACAGTAACGTTTGCATATGTTGCGTTGTTTGTTCCCCACCAGTTGTCTGAAATGTACATGTCAAGGTTTTTGCCGCTTGCAATACCTACTTTAGCAAGGTTGTCTCCGATAATAACTGAATCGGTTATGGAAACTGAGAAGTTACCATTATTCATGGCTGCAATCAGATATTCGACGTTGTCAAATAAACATCCTTCAAAGAACCTGTATGAGTGATAGGATGCACCATCGATTCTTGAATAGAATAGGCTTACGGCCTGAACGTTGCTGAAGGTTGTGTTGTATGCGTGAACGTCACCGGTAACTAAGGTGTAACCTCCGCCGGCTAAGTTCCAGGAGTTGATTCCGCTGAATACGTAAGGAGCAAATACTGCACCTTCATTAACGAAAGTTGAATCGTAAATGTATACGCTTTCACAGGAACCTATAGCCAAACAGGTTAATGATCTTGCCTTATCGTAAACGTGACCGTCATTGATTTCATCAATGGTTCTGTTTGTTACTTTAAATATTGTATTTTCGATAGTCATGTTACCTTTTTGACCCCCATATGCACCGATAGCTACTAAATCCATATTCATTGAATAAGCGTTGATGTTATCGATTACAAGTGAGTTGTACATGTACAGTTCGCCCTGAGTTGATATGGTTGACAATCTTCCTGCGTGGTTTCCTTCGAAAGTAGTGTTATCAATGGTTAAAACACCGTCGTTGTAAATTGCACCGCCGCTGTATGCGTTAGCCCTTTTGGCAATGTCAAAGTATCCGTTATCGAAGAAATAGGAATTGCCGATGAATAAAATACCTGCTGTGTTGATTGCACCACCGTAATTACCCTGTCCTTCAAGGAATGCAACGTTGTTGATTTCAGCATTAGCGCCTTCTTCAACGTAAATTGCGGATTGGGTGTCACGGGCTGCTCTCTTTAAGGTCATGTCAGCCAATGTGAATAGTTTGGTACCTGCCTGGACGGTCAGGAAGTAATCTGCTTCACTGTCTGTGATGACAGTCTTGTCTCTTCCTTCACCGACAATGGTTAAGTAAATTGTTGTAGGGACGTTAAGTTTGGTGTTGAGCTCTCCGGAGTAGTTTCCTTCAAGTACGTGGACGGTTACGTTTGTGGATAGCTTGTAACCTGCACTTAATGCTTTGGAAATGGTCTTGAATGGAGAGTCCTTGCTACCGTTGTTGTTGTCGTCACCTTTTAAGTCTGATACGTAGAGTTCAACGCTGTCCAGTGCGCTTGAAATGTTTGTGGATACGGTACCTGCTACGTAAGTGTCGTTTTCGGATGCGTATTCATAAACTGCTGTGAAATTGTAGACAGTGTTGTTTTCAAATCCGATGTATTCGAATGTTGCGTTCTGATTGATTAAGTCTGCTTTTCCGACAAGATTGCCGTCAAGGTAGAATTGTACCTGACCTCCGCCGATGATAGCACCGGACGGATGGGTTACGCTTACGACTAAGGTTCCTGACAATTCAGTTACGTTCAAGTCGTTTGCAGTGATTGTTAAATCGCCCAATTCTGTAAATACGTTATTACCTTCACCTGGAGCGATGAATATGTCATTACCCATTTTAGCAGTGTTGTCTTCAAAGACAGTATCTTCAATGCTCATGTTGCAAACTTCTGCAGTCTTTCCATGGTTCAAGAGATATATTGCACCACCGTTTCCTGAAGCGGTGTTGTTGATGAATCTGCCGTTTTTGATTTTAGCTCCGGTGGTTGATAAGCCTGCACCGTTTCCGGAAGCATAGTTGTTTACGACAGTAATGTTATCTACAAGAATTTCCGGATCAACGCCAGTACTTCTGAATTGGATGACATAACTGGTTACGTTGTTGTTAACGAACTTGTCATCAATTGAGGTAATCTTGTTTGCACTTGCATAAGCAATGTAATTGGCACTGGTTCCGGTTACAGTATTTGAATCGAATGTATTGTTGATACTTACAAGGTTTCCCTGGACATAGTAAGCAGCACCGCCGGAAAAACCTGCGACAGTGTTGTTAAAGAAAGTGTTGTTTTCCAAGCGTATTACGTGATCATTGTTTGTAGCAAGCCATAACAAGCCTGTGCTTGTACCTGCATCACAGTTAATGAAATAGGAATTGTAAATTTCAGCATTATATAAATTGACTTGACCTTTAACGTTGAAGAAAGTTGAACCTTCGATTACTACGCCGTCATTTCCGCTTTGAGCACGAATTCCGGATGAATTGACAACGACACAGTCCTTCATGGTATATGTGTATGCGTTAACTGAATTTGAGTCACAGTTGACGAATGTCAAGTTAACGAATTTAGCTTCAATATATTGTCCGAATTGGAAAATTTGAGCTCCGCTCCATCCTGATTTAGCATGTTCAGCGTCGATTATTACATTTGCGTATGATTCACCGGCGATTGTGATTTTACCAACGTTTGAGTAGGATAAAGCGTAGTTGCCTGTACCGTTGTATATGCCGTCCATCACATGAACAGTCAAATCAACAGTAGCTGCAGTTCCAACGTCCAAAGCATGTTTTAAAGTTAAGAAAGGATTGTTTTTGCTACCGTCACCGGAAGTGTCGTTACCGGTTGTGGATACCCAGTATTCAACTGGGGAATGGTCGAAATTGACAGTAGCAGTAGCGTCCGTAACACTTACTTCAAAAGGATTTGTAGAGCTTGTGGAATAGGACTGAGTACCTGAAATGGTGTATTTGCCGTTTTCAAGTAATTTGCTAACGGTCAATTTTGCAACACCATCATTTCCGGATTTGGCCTGACCTACCTGTTTGCCGTCAATAGTAAAGATAACATTTGCGTTTTTAACAAGGTTTCCGTCAACGTCAGTGACTGTTGCGGTTAAGTCAAACTTGGTGCCGGTTACGTTAACGTCATCAAATACAACTTTTGCATTAATGTCAGTGTTTGCATATACGGCTGCAGTGCTTGAGCTGCAGTTAATGAAAGTGTTGTTTTTGAGATATGCGTTTTGAGCAAATAATAATGCACCGTTTGAGCCTGTGTATGTACAGTTCATGAATACGTTGTCTGTTATGTTTGCAGTGTTTTCTCCATTGTTATATGTAACGTGTAAAATCGCATAATATGAATTTTTCATGTTCTTAAAGGTATTTCCTTTGATTATGGATTTACCTGTTTGAATTGAAACTCCAGGAGCGTAGGCGTAGGAACTGGTTGATACAGCTCCGTCAAACACATTATTAATAAGAGTTATTAAAGCGTTTTGGGAGAAGTACAAGTCAGCGTACTGGCTTGCCTTGTTGTCTAAGAACTTGGAATTAATAATGGTTAAGTTATTTGCCTTATCCTGATAGACAGCTGCAAGGTTTGTTGCCTCGTTTGATTCGAAAATACATGAATCAATAGTCAGGTCACCAGAAGATCTTATTGCAGAACCCATATCCCTTTTACCGTTCATAAAAGCGATGTTTTTAAGGGTTACAATAGAGTCCGCACTTATTGAGTTAATAATGGAAGCTTCATCACCCCCATCAAGAATAGTTCCACCATTTTCATCACCAATTATGGTTAAGGTCCCGTTATAGTTTAAATGGGCTAAATTAATAACTAAATTGGTGTTGTTCTCGCCCGCATATTCGCCTGCCTTTAAATAAATTGCCGTATTTTGAGAAGCGTTGACTTCTGATATGGCCTTATTTAATGTGGCGAAGGGACTTGATGAACTACCGGTATTTGAATCGCTACCAGCAGTATCAACATATATACTTTTATCATAAGAATCTGCAGAAATAACATCTGCAGTGTCATCTGCCGCAAGAACTGAAGATTCGTCATCCACAGCACTTACAGCACCTATTGATAATATGGCCAGCAGTATTATGCTAACCATTAGTATTTTATTGATTTTCAAATTTTCACCAAAAATATTTTATATAATTATCAAAAACATGAAGAAAAAATAAATCAATTGTAATTGATAAAAAGTAATGTCTATCTAATAGACATAATATAATATTATATAGTGAAAGTATATAAAATTATCCGAAATACATTACAGAAATTCAAAAATCATTGATAGACCACAACATAATTAGAGATTGTCAAGGTATCATAAGTGGAGGATATTATGTATTTGCCCGGCATCAGATTAATGTTCAGCCTTGCGATGCCGTTTTCATCACTTGTTCTGGTGTAGAATACACCGTTGATGTTGAAAGTGACTTCCTGGTTAGGATATGGATTTCCCTTTCCGTTGAGGACATTGACTTCGAATTTGGAGCCGTCCAGGTATTTCATGTGAAGATCCTTTGCGATTAAGGTTGAAAGGACAGTAATTTTGTTTGAAACCGAAAGGCCGGATTCGTCCGTTGTCGTTATCGTGTATTCACCAGGATTTAAATTGATGTTTAAGCGTGCAATTCCCCATTCATCGGTGGTTCTTGTGTAGAAAACGCCGTTGATGTTCATGGTGACATTTGAGTTAACTAACGGATTTCCTTCACAGTCAAGGATTTTAACGCAGAACTGTGAAGCGTTCCTATAGTACTTTACCAAATCCTCTGAGATTATTGTTGAGAGAACGGTGACATTAAATGACCTCATCAAGCCGTCGTTGGGATTTGTCACGGATAGAATGTATTCGCCAGGGTTTAGATTTATGTTTAACCTTGCAACGCCCTCACCGTTGGTAAGTCTCGTGTAGAAAACGCCATTGATGTTCATGGTGACGTTTGTGTTAATTAACGGATTACCTTCACCGTCAAGGACTTTAACGTAGAACTGTGAAGCGTTCTTATAGTACTTGACAAGGTTTTCAGCCATTATCGTTGATAAAACTGTAATATTTGCTAAAGCGAATGCGTCCTCATCAGGATTTGAACCCCAATAGGCGCAGTATAAATCGTAAACACCAGGATTCAGGTTGATATTAAATCTGATCCATCCTGAAGCGTTGGTCTGGCGAGTATAGTTCATTCCGTTAATGGCCAAGGTAATATTTTCATTTGCCATTGGAGAACCTGATTCGTCCAATAGCTGTGCGTAGAACTGGGTTCCATTCTTATAGTACTTGATTACGTCAGATGCAATCAATTGCGTCCTGTTTGCTGAAACGATTAATGCATATTCAAATGAGGAAGCTTCGTATAATCCGTCTCCGGCAAAATAGGCCTTGATGTTATAGATTCCGTTTTTTGTGATTTCAATTAATATCTGGCCGTGATTGTCAGTTATTACTGAATAATCGTTGTTGTTAATTTTAATTGAGAGCCTTGCATTGGCCAATGACTTGTTATTTGCATCAATTAACATCAATACATAGCCTTCAGATGTAAGATTTCCGATTATCTCAGTGCTTATTAATTTGGCTGAAGGAAGCACGATAATATTATAGGCGTTCTTAAGGCCATCGTAAGGATTTTGAACGGTAATCGTGTAGTTTCCCGGATTTGAATCAATATCCAGATGAACAAAACCTTCAGAGTCAGTTGAACGAACGTAGAATTTTCCGTCAAAAAGCATTGTAACGTTGGTATCTACTATTGCAGCTCCGCTACCGTCAATGACCCTTGCATCAAAACCCGTTGCGTTTTTGAACTCTTTAATCAAATCACTTGCAATAATCGTTGACAATACGGTTATTTTAGCCTTTGCGGAGGTGTTTTCATATGAACAGGTAACGTCATATTCTCCTGGAAGATAATCGATGACTAACGTAGCCCATCCGTTTTCATCGGTTATGTTGGTTAAATTAGTTCCGTTAACGCTGAAGAGAATGTCTTTTCCCATTAACACCATTCCAACAGAATCCAGAAGCTGAACGTAGAACTGGGTTCCGTTTCTGTAATACTTGACTAAATCATCTGCAAAAAGATAGCTTGAATTGCCTGATAGTACTATATGGTCGCTGAAAGATGATTTAAGATGGGTTTCATCTCCATTAAAGTTAACGGAAATGTCATAATGTCCTGCTTCAAATCCCAAATCAAAGGAGGCTTCACCGTTGTCATCGGTCAATAAATAGAATGTATTGTTATTAACGCTTACTTTAAGTTCACGGTTTTGAAGCTTTTCTGCATGTTCATCGATTAGAATGATATTGTATGAGTTTTTATAGCCCAGTTTACCTGAAAGAATCGTTTTAGTCAGATTATCGCCCACATATACATTGAGATAATTGAGCGTGCTGCTTTCAAGATATCTGCTTGAACCTGAGAAAACAGCGGATAAAAGGTAATTTCCATAAGGCAAAGCAAAATTGAATTGGGCGATACCGTTAAAATCAGTATCGTTTGAATAATTGGCCATGAAATTGCCGTCAGTGTCAAAAATGTTTAAATTAACATTAAAGCCGCTGATTGGGTTTGCCAGCTCATCGGATAAAGTGAGAGAATAGTTTAGCGGCTCATTTTCTTTGGCATTAATGTCGCTTCCTTTCAGATAGGTTGAAGTCTTATCGGAATCGGTAACGAGTATCCTTGCGCTTCCGGATGAGGATAAATAGTTTTCATTGGCAAAGGAGAATTCGGCACCATATTCTCCCAAATCCAAATCGATTAACAGTCGCGCAATGCCCTCATCGTTGGTTGTGAGAGTGTATTTCTTTCCTGCCAATTCAACGTTTACCTGCATGTTTCTGATAGGATTGTTGTTGACATCCCTTAATGATATTTCCAAGGCCTTGTCTTCGCCTTTCTTGAGGATAACGTCTGAAGCCCTGATTGTTGAAGGCATCTTGTAGACATAAATCATATTGGAGGACTCTCCGTAGATGTTGTAATAGCTGTTTGAATATGAATAGCTGATGTTGTATATTCCAGGATTCAGCCTGATTTGCATTCTTGCCTGGCCGAATGCATCCGTCAGCAGCTTATATGACTGTGATATGGTATCTGAAGATATCGTGACGTCAATTGTCTTTCCGTATTGGCTGAAAGCGTTCGGATCCTTGAATGAAATGACGAAGTACTTGTCCTCGCCGAAATACTGTATCAGGTCGCTTGCGTTTAATTCGACGTCCTGAAAAACAGTCTGATTGTTTACGATAATCGTTGCGGCGCCTGTTGACGCTTCATACCAGATGCTTCCGCCATAATCAAAAGTGGCGAGGTATTTGCCTTCATTAAGGTCTATTCTGAATATGGCTTCACCAGTACCGGTCGTTTTAGCCTCATAAGTCCTGATTAATGAGCCCTTATACATGTTAAGGGTTATCGTTTCGTTTGAAAGGTAACGTCCATACATATCGGTTAATACAACTGCGTAAACTCCGTTCAATGGTATTTCAACGTGATAGAATCCTGAAACTCTTGTCAGTACCTTCTCGACATTAATGACGCCTCTGCCACTTGAAGGGCCGTAAATGTAATCTCCCCTGTATTCTGCAGTGACGTTATAGCTTCCCGGAAGGTAATTGATAGCCAGCTGGGCCACTCCGTTCTCGTTAGTGGTCAGTACGAATTCATCGGATAAATCACCCTGTGATATTACCACATAGACGTTTTCACCGCTTATTAAACTGCCGTACTGGTTTTTCAAAGTGATGTTGTAGAGGTTTCCGATACCGTATAATGTGACGTTCGGTACGTAAATCGTTGAATTGACAGAGTATATATGAATATATGCTGTTGAATTGGATCCGGAATACCATCCGTCGGATTCAAAGCTTGATTCGATGGTGTATCTTCCCTCATCCAGGGTTAAGTGGATTTCCGCACGGCCGTAACCGTCGGTTGTGGAGTTGAAGACTTTTGACTGGCCTTTTGAATTGATGATTTTAAATGAAATTGTCCTGTTTTCAAGGGCTTTTTTATTTCCGTCGGTTAAGAATGCATAGAATACGTTGTTTTTGCCGTAATAAGTGTGATTATATGATGTCAATATGGTATCGGCCATTAATACACTGACTTTTGCGGTGGCGTTTGACTTTTCAAAATATCCGTTTCCTTCATAGAATGCGTTAATGGTATAGTTTCCGACCGGATAATGGAAATTAATGTAGGCCAAACCATTTTCATCAGTTAAAAGTGAAATGATTTCCTTTTTGCCGTTTTCATCGATTATTTCAGCAGTTAATGTCTGGTTTGAAATCTTCTGGCCATTAATGTTGACTAAAGTGATATCGTACATGTTGTATTTGCCGTAGAATGAGGCGTCATCCATCAATATCCTTGTGGAATTGTTTTTTACAAATATGTCCAATAGCTGATTGTCGATTTTTGCATAGATTTTAAAGTTTCCCGGACCATCATATGACATAACTGCCGTTGCCTCGTTATCGTGAAGCCTTGTTGAGTTTGGAGTGATTGTGCCTTCCTCTGTTGAGAAATATGCCATCCTCTGATTGATTATATAATTTAGAGGAGTTAATTTGCCGCTTTCATCGGTTAATGTGTTTAAGCTGGCTTTAACCGTTTTATTTGTGCTTTCAAGAGTCATTATTATCCAGCTGTCCATTTTCAAAGTTCCCAAAAAGAGATAGACCTTGGATGAATCCGGCTTTTGGTTGTCGCCCCACCAGTTCCCGGAATAGTCGACGTCACCGGAATATGAGAAAATGTCATTTCCCTCATATCTGGCCGTGTTGTTAATGAATACTGAGTAATGAACGCTTTTAGGATTGTACAAAGCACCGCCGTAGGCTGCGCTGTTTGAAACGAATGTTGAATTAATGACCGTTGGAGCGTTGACAATTCCGTTTCCCGAATAGGCGGAACCTGACTGGACAAGATTGGAATTCCTTTCAAAAATTGAACTGTTAACCGTAAGGGCATTTATAAGCATCTGGGAATTGTCCGTGAATACTGATGAGTCGATAACGTTTAAATCCATTTTAAGGCCTTTGTTTTTAATGAATGTGCAGCTGTCAACGAATCCGGAAAAGCTTCCGTAGGATTCATACATCTTGAATGCGACATAAGGGTAAACAAGATCCTTGAATTCGTTGCCTTCAAAAGTGGAATTTTTAAACAGAGCATAGCTGTTGTAGGAATACTCCTCCATGCTGAGCTGGAGAAGGCCTGATGAATACTGGATAATCGGATGCATGTTAATGATGCCCATGGTGTTTTTTCTAAATTCTGAGTTGTACACTTCAATATATCGTGATGCGGTAAAGAGATAATTGTAATCGTGATAAATGGAGTTCCAGTAATGAGCGATTATGTTTTCGAAAAGTGAATTGTTAATTAACACTGATGCGTAACCGTCGCAGACTGAACCCCTGCTATTTTTAAAGCTTGAGTTGTCGATTCTGATTAATGAATTGGATTCGCAGTCAATGACTGACGTTGAGTCAATGTCATAAAATCGGGAGTTTTCAATAGTTAAATTGCCTCCGTTAACTATGAATAGTGAATTGTCATAGGAATCTGATAAGACTGTGAAATTAACGTTTCTGATTAGGAGATTTCCGGTTTTACTAATGGAAAAGATGTTTCTGTTGTCATCCCTTTTTAAAACGACATCACCCAAGCCTATGATTGTAAGATTCTTTGTAATGCTCAGTTCGGAGTTGTAAGCGTATGTGTAGATGCCGTCAAGAAGGTATATCGTATTGCCGTTCAACGCTTTTGAAATTGCAAAGTCAAGAGTCTTGTACGGGTTTTCATAACTTCCGTCCCCATAGGCGTTGTTTCCAAGACTATCTGAAACGTATAATGCGTAATCTGTTGAACCGTTTCCGATTATGAGTCTGGATTTCTGTGAATCGACGTTTGCATAAACAAGCGAATCTTCGGTGTTGTTAATTAATCTAGTCCTGAACTCACCGTCAACGTAGCCTTCACTCGGGAAGAAGTATCCACTTTCCGATTCCATATGAACGTATCTTTTAGGAAGCAGTTCCGAATTCGGCAGGTCGTAAATGCGCCCGTTTGAAGAGATTTTATTCATTGAAACCGTGAATGTTGCATTCGTAGCGACTTCAATCGGTTCCTGGGAAGCTTCAAATAGCATTACAACCCAATTTTCAGCATCAGGCTTGACATGTTCAGTGTTCGGTCCCCTGTTGTCTCCCCACCAGTTGTAAGGAGCATAGATTTTGCTTCCCATTCCGGTTCCGGTGATTCCTCCAAGAATCACTGAGTAGGTAATGTTTAGAATAGTATTTGGAGCATTAATGCCGTTGGTAAAAACTGAAGATATTACCGTGACGTTTGAATTGAAAGCTGAAAATGAATAGGTATATGAATATCGAGGAATCGCTGTCGTTACATTGTTAATGTAAGCCACAGAATTTTTTAAAACGAAATTGCTTGAAACATAAATGTTTTCAAAAACTGATGTTGTGTTTTCAAATTCACAAGTTTGAATACGAGAATCATAAATTTCAACGGACAACGTATATGTATCGTCACCATAATCATAATTGGAATTGATTGAATTAATATTTGAAGAGTTAACTATAAGGATTCCACCATTGTAAACGGAAACATCTATTTTACTGTCAGCTTCCTTTGATATAATTGAATCAAAAATGGAACACTTTCCCATATTGACAATTGCCTGACCCAGGGTTGATGCCTTGCATGAGGAAAATTTGGAGTCTGAAACATATAATTCTCCATTATTGAAAATGACTCCCATAAATGCATTCATTTTAGAAAAATCAACATTGTCAATTGTCAGATGACCATAATTTTCAAGAATTCCTGCCTGATTTGAATTCAAATTGGAAAAACCGTTAATGAATTTCAAATCCTTTAAAACCAATGAGGAGGATGACTTGACGTTGAAAAACTGGTATTTGCCCTCGCCGTCAATTACCGTATTGTTTGAATATGAGCAGATTGTCAGGTTCTTGTTAATCGTCAGCCCGGTGTTGTAAACACCCCCGTAAGTGCCGTCACAGATAATGATTGTTGAATTGTCGCTTGCGCTTTCAACAGCATCTTTGATGCTTGAAAAGACTATGGTGGCGTTATCCGGCAGAGGATTGTCGTTATTAGATACGTAAATGTCTGTGTTTTCGGATGTGAGATTAACTTCAGCGCTTACAGCCGAAATTGACATGAATATCAGCATGATTAATATGATTAATGATAATCTTTTAATGTTAAAAACCCCCAGTTAATAGTCCTCATCGTTTTCCTTTCGTTTATAGCCGATAATGAATAAAATGAAAATCAGAATCAAAACCCCAAAGACAATAAATATGTCCACATTGTTATCCAGTTCCTTAACGGTCTTTTCATTGAGTTCATATGATTTGGATGATGAAGAAGCCTGTGAAGCTGAACTTCCCCCAGAACTTGACGTTTCTCCTGCAGGAGATGAGTCGCTTGATGCTGAGGATGATGATTCACCCATATCAGTATTGTTCACGTTAACCATTTCGTCATTTCCTTTGAATGTATCCGGAATTGAGGAATCTCCTGATTCACTTGTTGGTTCAGAAGAAGATTGTTTACTGGATTCGGAACTTGAAGTAGACCTGTTTGAGGAAGAGGAGAATACGTCTGATGAATCAACGTTTGATATTGTATTTGAACCGTTCCTGTTTGATGATGACTGTGATTCGCCGTCACCCCATTTTCCGCCGTCGCCATTGCCCATATTGCTTCCGGAACCTGGCCTGTTTCCTTTGGATGAAACATCTCCGCTTCCCCCGTTTCCATTTCCTTTATTACCTATTTCCGTATTCGTACCCGTACCCGGCTTTGTGGAGCCCGGATTTACAACAATTCTTCCAGGATTATCGTCTGAATCACCTGAATCGATTGGAGGTGAAGGATTATCGTCATCTGATTTTTCGTCAACTACAACCCAGTTGATTATTGTATTTGATTTTCTTCCGGTGATAACGTTCGGGAAGTTGTATACAGAGTTGTCTGCAGCCATTACCTTGCCGAATTCGTTAGTTCCCCAATAATTGTACCTCATGTCGGCTGAAACCTTGTCCGGACCCGCTCCGATATATGAAGCGGACATGGTAGTTCCCTCAGGAGCGAAATTGTCATAAATGTTTGAGTAATGAACCGTTACGTTGGACTGGCCTACCCTGAAGGCTCCTCCTGAGTTCAAGGCCATGTTATTGGTTATTGTGGAATTATAAATGTTCAAATTGTCCTGAACGTGTCCGTAATATGAGTAGGACTGATAATTGATGGCACCGCCGTACATTGCGGAATTGTTGGAAATGATCGTTCTTGTGATAATGAAGTTGTTTGAGAGGTCCAGGGCTCCGCCGGTCAGTCCTGCCCTGTTATTAATGAATTTGCACAGGTCAATGACTCCATCACGTGACTGAACCTTTAATGCACCGCCGTCACCGCTGAAACCGTCATCAATGCCTGCCTGATTTGACAAAAAGTCGGTGCCGTATGCGTGGAAGCTTTCGAACGCTCCGTAAATTGCACCGCCGTTATAATCGCTGTTGTATGGATAATTGCCTGCAAGATTTTCATTGACGTGCACGGCGTTGGTTGCCCTGTTGTCTTCGAATAAACAGTCGTTTAACGTTATTGATACCGGCAGTTTGGTTTTGGAGCTTGATGAAACGAAATTGGTGGCAATTGCTCCTCCTTTCCATGCGTTGTTTTTACTGAATTCAGTATTTGAAATATCCAAATCGGTTGTGCGGGTAAATATTGCGCCTCCTGAGGCCAGCGGATTATCGCACAGTGAAGAGTAAGTATAACCGTATCCCGTATCAATTGACCATGATGACTGGGCTTTGCGAATCATACAATAATCCAAAGAGATTATTGCCTGATTATCCTCGAATAATGAATTGTCAATTTCCAAGGTATCCGGAGAATCCGTATAGATGGCACCGCCGTGAACCGCCTTGTTGAAGATAAATCTTGATGAATTGATTCTGGTTTTGCCGAAATCAGCTATTGCGCCTCCTATATGGGCGAAATTGTTATTGATTAACGTAGCGTTGATAAGTAAAGTACCATAGTTTAAGATGGCTCCTCCCATTCCCATTCTGGTGCAGTTGATTGTTGTTGATGATGTTTCATCGACGATATGGTCAAATACAGGATTTGAATTGTCATAATATGAAGATGAGTTTGAAATGACAGAATTGTTAATGAATAAGCTTCCGTTGTTTTTAAATAATGATCCGCCATCCACGTCAAAGCCGTTTTTGAAAGTAATTCCGTTAACTGTGAGAGTTCCGTTTGAAGCTATCGTAAATAGCTGCTTGTTATTGGCGTTAATTACGACGTTTCCCGGATTGACGGCTGAAATCGTGATGTTTTTGTCAATGATTAAATTGGATTCAATGAACGTTCCCTTAATCACGTTAATGACTGCGTGATTGAATGATTTGCTTAATGCGAAAGTTATCGTGGAGTACGGATTGGATTCGCTTCCGTCACCTGCAATGTCGCTTCCCTCATCGCTTACATAAATCAGATAAGGAGTGTTTCCTTCAATGACTTCATAAATGCTGTAGACAGCCTCGTTTGCACGCCTGTTGCCGTTGTCACTGATTAAGTAATTTAAATTAACAGTATTTGAGAGATCCTTATCTTCAATAAGCATTATGGCATAATCCCCGCCGTTAACTGATGTGGAGATTATGAAATTGGTTAAAATCACGTTGTTTGAAGAGTCCTTAAGCAGAATTCCCGTCTGGTTGGTGATATCTGATTTTCCATTAATGAGAATGTCATTTGATTTGAGGGCATTATAGTCTGAATTAACTAAATAAATACCAGCGCCTCTTAAAAATTCCGCACTGATACTGTTTGACTCAATAATGTTATCGTTTGAGTTGTAAAGGGATATTACCCTTAAATCATCGCCTTTGGCATTG
Source organism: Methanobrevibacter millerae (assembly GCF_900103415.1). NCBI lineage: Archaea > Methanobacteriati > Methanobacteriota > Methanobacteria > Methanobacteriales > Methanobacteriaceae > Methanobrevibacter > Methanobrevibacter millerae. Next base: position 74,785 of record NZ_FMXB01000003.1, on the reverse strand, counting down.
ACTGCATTGTTTAATATTTGAATTTCGCCAGAATCTAAAATAGAAATCATTTGAGAGCCGTTAAAGGAGAAATCATTTGAATTAATGACATCCCCATAAGTATTGCTTAAGTTAATTGCGGAGGCATTAATGAAGCTGTTGTTAACTATGTGATTGTCAAATCCTCCATTTATAAATATTATTGAATCGTTGAAGGTGTTATTGATAACGTTAACCTCTGAGACATTATTTAAATAAATCGTTGAATTGTAAAAGGACATGTTTGCAACGCTTAAAGCAGCATTAATGATTAAATTAACGGAAGGGATGAAGTTCCTGAAAGGCAATATTGAAATCGTCTTGTTAATGATTAATGTCTGATGATTGGTCAGATTGCCCAATAATAATGCGTTTCCTTCATAAATGACATCATTAATGACATGATTTTCATCAAAGTAAACGTCATAGTTATAGTCGCTTAATACATGGCCGTTATCTGTTATTTCAACGGTTGAGTCAATATCATCGACGATTATAGGATTTGAAGCGTTGGTATCGATGACGTTAGCAGTTACGCTTACGTTATTGTTTAATCCGCAAATGTAAACTGCAGCGTTTCCCGGCTGAATAACGTCCATGTTATCTTTTATGTTGGATAAATCCCCCGCATTAATTATGATTTCGTTTTTTGTAACGTTTATCATGTCTGACATGTATGTGGCGACTGCGTAAGCGCCGCTGCTTTGGCTGTAGAGGTAATTATCTTCAATTGTCATGTTGTCAAACATGTGAACTTCAATGAGGTATGCCATTTTCTTTGAGTGAATTATTATTTCGTTTCCTGAAACGTTCCAGTCATGAAGCCTTCCTATAATGTTGACGCCCGCTATTCCGTAGCCGTTTTCATCAGCTATTATATTTATATTGTTTCCGGTAATCTCAGCTTCAACGATTGCGTCTGAAAATATCGCTTCGGCCATCCCCTTTGAAATCATTATGATATTGTTGTTTGAAATCTTAAAGCCCTTTGAAAACTCCCTGTTATAGGTTAATGTGTATGGATTGAATGCTGAAGCGCTTATTGCATAAGCATAATCGATTTTTGAGTTAACGTAGATGTTATTTCCTGAAATGATGTTATTGTCGCCAACGCCAATGATAAAAATGGCAGCACTGTCCTTGGAGCCTTTAGAAAGCATTAATGTGATGTTATTGGACATTACATTAACGTTATCCGCATCATTTAAAATTACAGCATTTTTATTGTAATTCATGAAGTTCAAATCCCTTATTAATGATCCGCTTGAATCACTTAAAAACGTTACTGAGACGTTGAATAAAAGATTATCCATTTTGTTGCTTATTACGTTGATTTTTCTGTCGATGAAAATGTTTTTGTTTGAAAGGAAAGTCAATATGATTGAATTGGATCTGCCCTTAGCGAAAGTGTAGTTTAGATAGCCGTTTTCATCGAAATACTCATAGAAATTGCTGTCGTCAATAATTAATGCAGTAGCGTCGTATATGACTCCATTAATCATGTTGTCGTAGTTTGAATCTGACAGCTCATCGGTAATGTCCTTGTATATTCCTTCAGTGGCGTTCGTTTCGATAACATTGGCTGAAATGGTCGTGTTATACACCAGACCTTTAAGATAGATTCCGTAGCTGTCGCTTGTAATCTTATTTCCGGAAATGGTGTTGTTGTAATACCTGTCGAGATTTGCTGTCGTAATTGAGATTCCTCGGGCATTGGTTATCAATATATTATCTGCAATAACGGCATTATTTGACAGGAACTGAATCGCATCGTCATATGAGACTTTAACCTTGTTGTCATGAACATAAGGTTCATCTCCCGTGACGCTGATTCCCACACCGTAATCCGCCACGTTAATTATGTTGTCATGGGCTTCGGCATAATCCCCGACAACCAATGCCTGTGAAACGTCTTTAAATGTTATGTTGTTACCATAGGCCACGTCATTTGAACCCTTTTCGCCGAAAATCATTATTCCCGTTTTTTGTCTCAGTCCTGATACGCTGTTGTTAATGACTGAAATGTTTGAGCCTCGAGTCATTATTCCAACGGCGCTGTTATTTACGGTATTGTTATATACAAAGGCGTTATCCGCATACAGGTTAATGCCGTATGAACCCTTGTAAATCCTATTATGCGCAATGGTCGTATTTACGTTGTTTTCATAGATTGCCTGTATGACAATTGACATCGGCAGCGTTGAAAAGCCTATTAAATTGTTGTAGGTAATCGTGTTTCCAAGACACAATGAGGAGCCCAGACGGCCTGCAAAGGCGAATGGTGAAAAATAAATCAAATTTGTAACCGACATATCGGAATAGCTCAAGACTTCAATTGTATTTTTAGAAATAAGATTGTAATTGGAGTCTGCCATGATGATATCGCAGGTAACCCACGTTTTCATGTCATTTGCGATGATATTGTTATAATTGGAGTTGTGCATCGGCATTGCGTAAACGCCTCCGCTGTTGGCTATTCTTATAATGTTTCCTGTAATGTTATTGTAATTCGTATCAGATAGCCAGATACCGTGCAATAATGCGACTTCCTGAGAATTAATGCTTAGGATTCCTTTGGTGTTGTTGATTGTGAGATTAGCCACTGTAGAATAGTCACTGCCTTTAGCCAAATGAATGACACCATTTGATATCTCATCATTTGGAGATATCGGCATTATCGTAAGCTGGCGGTCAATGACAAAGGCATGATTGGAAACGTTACCTATCTTCAGCGTGTCTCCGCTTTTTATGTCTGCACCGGCTTTGATTTCCCCAGTATACTGGTTGAAATAGTCATTATAGTTGTCCTGAGTGATTTCAATGGTTCTGGAATCTCTGATGCTTAAGGAATCATCGAAAACTATTCCCGAATCATCAATTATCGGATTTGCCAAAACTGAAACATCAGTATCATCAACGGCTGAAACCGCGCTTAATGACAGGTAAACCATAAGCAGTGCAACGAGCAGATATCTTTTTTTAATCCTTTCACCCCTTCACAATCATTAGATGTTAATGTAATATATATGATATAAAGTGATATTTATAAATTTACAAATTGAATTAATTTGGGAAAGTTTAAATATCATGTATTTCTGATTAGAATTCTTACAAGTGATTATAATTCTTATAAGTGATTATAATTTTACCTTTTCATTAGAATATTTCAGAATGAATGTATTTTTTACAATAAAGCTTATATAGTACTTTATTTTTAAAAATATTTAAATATGATTAAAATAATAGTAAAATACAGGAATTTTTTGAGTGATTACTATGAAAAACAATAATACTAATAGTGACGAAGCAATAAATGTCTACGATAGACGAAACACTCAAGATTGGGTATTCCATTTTCTTTCCAATAACGTTGAAGAGTTTCCAAGATATATAACCGGTTACGATGATATTGGAAAAAGAGAACCGAATGATTTAATTGATGATTTGTTGAAAAGGTCAGAACTGGATTCACTATACTCCAGAGAAAATGGAATTATGATTAATCTGGAACATCAATCACAATACAACAATTTCAAAATACTGAGAAATACCCGATACCTTCTTGAATTAATTGAAAAAGGTTATAACGTTGAACAATGGGTAGTATACACAGGAAAGAACGATATTACAGGATACTACTCAAATCAGGATATCTTCGTGAAAACCCATATAATTCAATCAAGAAGAATCGAATCAACAAAAATATTAAATAATATTTACTTCAAAATAGGAAATAATACTCATTTAAATGCGTATGATGTTTTAGATGTCTGTTCATTTCCAGTGATAAATCACGGGAAAAGCAATGAAGAAGTAGTAGACATTATTTTAGACATTACTCGAAAATGCAAAACAAAACCATCATTATTAAATATTTTAACGACTTGCGTAGCTGTCTGGACAACATATTTATTAGATGATGGTGAAAAAATTAATGAAATTGTGAGGGAATTAAAAATGATGGGAAAAGTTGGTTTTAAAGAAATGTGGGAATATATAGAGCAAGAAAGATTTAGAAAAATCATCAAAAGCAAAGATGAAGAAATATCTGAAATGAGTCAAATTATTGAAGACTTGCTTCAATATGCTCCAGATGATGTTAAAAAAGATTATAGGAACTCTAAATGATTATCTTCATTTAGTTTTTCCTATTTTCGAATATTCATTAAATAATGTGAAAAATTAATGAAATTTAGGAAAGATTAGAAATGACCGGAAAAATCGGCTTTAAAGAAATGTGGGAATATATAGAGCAAGAAAGATATAGAAAAATCATCAAAAGCAAAGATGAAAAAATAGCCAATCTGAAAGAAGAATTGGATCATATGCGCCAAGTAAATGAAATTCTGCTCAAATATGCTCCCGAAGATGTTGCAAAAGATTATAGAAACTCTATAAATGATTAATTTCATTTATTATAATTTGTCATGAATAAGAGGCATGATTAATGATAGTTAACGGCATTGAAATCAATGTAAAAAGAAAAAACATCAAAAACCTTTATCTCAGAGTCACCGCTCCAGACGGTGAGGTTAAGGTTTCCGCTCCAGAATATGTAAGCGATGAGGAAATCATTAATTTCATCGAATCTAAAATGGACTGGATATTAAAAAAGCGTGAAGAAATAGCCAATACTGATTATGTCCCCAAGTTAAAGTACGTCAACGGCGAAAAGCATTATCTCTGGGGCGAAGAGTACACCCTGCAGCTGATTGAAAACAATGTTAAAAATGCCTTCGCTAAAGACAAAACCATTTATCTGCCGGTTTCAAAAAGAAGCAAAATCAAAAGCCGCCAAAAAACCTTGGAAGACTTTTACCGAAATGAACTTAAAAAAGAGATTCCACAAATCTACAATAAATGCATAAAAAAAGTGGGAAAATCGCCAAACGAAGTGAAAATAAGAAAGATGAAAAACTGGGGCAACTGCAGGAAAAACGGGGTGATTACCCTTAACCTGAATTTAGCCAAAAAGCCAAAAATATGTCTGGAATACGTATTCATTCATGAACTGTGCCATTTAATCGAGTTCAATCACTCTAAAAACTTTAAAAAATTAATGGATAAGAATTGCCCTAACTGGGCGGAAATAAAAAAAATATTAAATGGTTAAAAGAGAATTATTCATCCCTTTTAAGCATGTCTTCTTTTTCGTCCGGAGTCAGCTGATTAACGATATCTTCAGGAGTACCGATATCCAGCAGTTTTCCTCCTCTCATTAATGCTGCCCTGTCACAAACGTCCAGTACGAAGTCCATATCGTGTGAAATGATAATGAAAGTCTGTTCCAGTTCGGCACGTGCCTTAAGGATTGAATCGGTTACGACTACACGGGTAATAGGATCCATAGTTCCCGTTGGCTCGTCTAAAAGAATAATTTTAGGTTCCTTGATTAATACCTGCGCAAGTGCAACCCTATGCTTTTCACCTACACTCAGTTCGTCAGGATGTTTTTCAAGAATTGATGCTGCAAGTTCCTCACTGAATCCTACAGTGGTCAGTGCGTGAATTGCCTTGATTTTACCGAATTCTGCAGGCAAGTCCAGACTGATTGCATCGGTCAGGTTACCTAAAATGGTTCTGTGAGGATAAAGTGAATATTCCTGGTGCAGCAAGCCTAAATACGGCATGATACGACCACGATTAAGAGGACCGACCTTGGTCATGTCAATCCATTCATCTTCACCAAGCCTTATTTCGATTTTACCGCTGCTTGGCTCGGTGAGACCGAAAATCATTCTTGAAGTTGTGGTTTTACCGGATCCGCTTAAACCGACAATACCGAAGATTTCTTCATTATTAATAGTTAATGTAACACCGTCAACGGCCTTGATGACTCCCCTTTCGATTGAATAATAGTGCTTTTTAACGTCTTCGAGAACAATTTCAGGTTCACCGAATTCAGGGATTTCCGGCTTTTTAGGAACAGGTACGGTAGCCATGAAATTGTCAACTACGGTTTGAGGTTCGCCTTCCTCTTTGATTTGGCCGTCTTCAAGCCAGATTACCTTATCTGCCAATTCTGTCATTACTTCAGGCCAGTGGGAAGTGATTAACATGGTGATTCCTTCGTCCTTAACACCTTCTTTCAAGGTATTGTGAAGCTTTACGGCGGTCTGAGGGTCAAGAGTACCAGTCGGTTCGTCTGCTAAAAATGTCATTGGCCCCTTAGCAAGCTGTCTTGCAAGAACTACCCTCTGCTTTTCTCCCCCACTCAAGTCACGTGCAATGTGAGTGATACGGTGGTTCATCTGAACCATTTCCAGCAATTCGAGAGACCTGTAAAGTCCTTCTTCATATGGAAGTCTGTCCCCGATTGCTCTCATTACGTTTTCGATTACGGTTTCTTCGTCGTATAATGCGAAGTTACGCTGGAGCATAATTGAAATTCTTCTTTTAATAGCTGCGAATAACTTTCTGTCGCAGTTAAAGAAATCAACTTCCTGAACCTGCAGTTCATGGCCGCAAGCGCATTTTTTGCCTTCAAATGATGGAGGCTCAACGGTGAGACAGTCAGGACATACGGCAATGTTAAGCAATATGCTTCCTGAATCCGGCTTGTAGTCAAGCGTTCCTCTAAGCATGTTGATTAAAACTGATTTTCCGCTTCCACTGCGTCCCAAAATACCTAATGTTTCCCCTTCGCCTATCTCCAAGTTAATATCCTTTAAAACATCAACTCCATTGAAGGATTTTGAAATGTTTTTAAGAGTTATAAAATTCATGAAATCACCCATTAATATAATTATTTATAAGTTTAATCTTGAATGTTAATATAAGTTTGTATTAACACTGTTAAATATTGAAATCCAGAGTTCCGGAAATGACTGCACGGGCTATTGAAAAGCCGAAAACACCGCATTCATACATTTTCCTTACCTTTTCTTCTGAATTGATGGAATTGTTGCCGATAACCTTAATGCCCGTATTTGCGCAAATGCTTTTAAGACAGTCCCAGTCGGCGTCCATGCAGGTCGGATCCATCGCATCAATGTGTAGATAGTCTGCTCCGGCTCTTTCTATTAATTTGACGGTTTTTAAGGTGTCTATTCCCTCAACGTTAGCGCGTATCTTTACTGAGACTTCACTTTCTGCGTTTTCAGTGATTTGTGAGATGTAATCGAATAGGTCAGGTCTTTTAAGCATCTCCTGGCCGCAACCGATAGCTGTTATTTCTTCCTGACGGCAATGACAGTTTATTTCTATTATATCAAGTTCTTTAATTTTGGAAGCTTCTATTATCGGTTCGGGACTTACTGAACGCACGTTTGCGCTTACGCGAACATCGGGATAAGCTTTCTTTATTGCTTTGGCTTCATTTTCAATGTGGGGAATTATTTCGTCAAGTTCATAGTGGAATTCCTTTCTTCCCCTTTTTAAAATCTTTAAGGAAGCTTCAACAGTCTTTTCGTCAAGGCTGTATCCGCCTAAAGTAACCACATCAAATCCGCATGGAATAACCCTGATTAAAAACTGTGAATCAGTTATTCCCGCCATTGGTGCAACTACCTTTATTTTAAAATCCCCCTTATTCGTATTCCTTTTCCACTACCCATGTCCAAGGCTCGTTGTTGCGGTCACGGATTTCCTCAAGACCAATGTCTGCCATGTAGGCTGCGTCTTCTGCGTTCTTGCCTCTTCCGATTCCTGCCTTGAGGCCGATTCCGATTTCGTCATCGATTTCAACTAAAATATCTTTGATTTCCTCTTCGCTTAATCCGTTGCACGGTGACATGAAGTTGTCTCCGCCTATGAAAAACAATAACGCTCCTTTTTTAATTAATTTGGTCATTAAATAATGCTGAGCCTTATTGACCATGAAGCTTGTGTCAAATGCTGATTCTATGTCGGTTAATGTTTCGGTTACGCTGTTGATGTCAATGTGGGCTGCCTGAACGAAGCTGTCTTCCTCTGAGACAAGGCTGTCGATAGCTAAAATCTCTTTTCTTTGTGATGACTGTGCTCCGCCTTCCTTTTGAAGAGCTATTGTAGCCAGTCTTTGAGCTTCGTGAGGAGTTTCAGCCGCTCCTACGCCCATACTTATTGTAATTGGATATCTGTTTCTGATTGATCTTTGTATCCTCAAATGGTCCTCTTCGTTTAAACCGTTTGAGATTGCAAGCAGATTGTCGAATCTTGTAAAGAAAACCAAACCCTTTTTGTTTCCAAAATGGTTGTTTAAATCTGCAAATAAGCTTGCCTGTAGCATTTGTAAATCAGATTCAGTACGTGGCCTTGGAGTTACTGTCCATGGCCCATAATTGTCAATTTGTATCAAAGTCATTTGTATCATTGCATTACCGCCTTTATTATACGATGCCGTCCAAAACATTTTTGGCTAAATTGATTTTGGCATCTGAACTATTCATAATAGTATTTGTAATTATTACTTTATTAATAATTTTGCCTAAACTAAATTTTAAATTTTCATCCTTATTGTCGATTACTATTGCATCCAGAAAATCGCTGTATAACTCAGCAACTCCAACGGATGAGACTTCAATGTCCAAGGCCTTCATGAATTTGGATGCAGGACCTGAAACTGAGTCATTTCCGATGATTGGAGAGACTGCAACAACGTATTTATCCTTTAATGCATCCTTTACCCCATCCAAAGACAATATTGGAAGGATTGATGTTATCGGATTTGAAGGCCCGATTATTACTGCATCGGAGTTTTCGATAGTTTCTATTACCTTTTCAGCAGGTTTCACTTCAGAGAAAACCACGTCCAATACTTCAGGCTCTGACTGGTGCTTAATCAGGAAATCATGGAATTCAAGCTCGCCGATGTCGGTTACGATTTTGATTTCTGAGTTTTCATTACTCATCGGTATTACTTTTGATTTGATTCCCATGTTTTTGGCCTGGATTTCAACAGCCTCTTCCAAAGTATGGGTTTTCATCAAAAGGGTCTTCTGGATTTTCGTTGCTCTGTCGATGTCGCCTATCCTTAGAAGTTCCGGGCAGTTAAGCTCTTCCAGCCTTTCGTGGGTTGTGAAGGTATCGCCTTTAACACCGTACCATGTCTCATCGTTTATCATGTCAGCCATCGTATAGAGTACCGTGTCGATATCGGCGGATACGTAAACGCCTGCAAAGTAATCGTTTTCTAAAGTATTTACGATGATTGAGATGTCTTCATGAGGAATTAATTCCTTAATTCCCTGCAATAATTTTGGAGTGCCTGTGCCTCCGGATAAAACAGTAATCATAACTCATCACTTATTTTCTAAATACGTCAAATTCCTTTGGCCGAAGCAAAGGTTTGATATCTGAATTTTCATCTCTCAGATGATCGAATGCCGGAAATCCTGAAACAATAACTGCCGGAAGGCCTTCATTAGCCTGTCCCATAATGAGTGAAGCTGCACTTGCAAGCTCGTCTGCAGTTGCGATTTCTGTGGTTTCAAGCTCACGACCATATAAATCCTTTTCGCCGATTCTAACCCATAAAGGATTGATTCCGCTACATCCTATTGCGGTTCCTATGGCTCCTACCCTGAATGCCCTTCCCTGAGTGTCGGTAATTATTACAGCCAGTTTTTTGCCGAATTGGGCTTCAAGAAATTCCCTGATTTCCCTTGCGGATTTATCCGGGTTTTCGGGAACTGGAGTTGCAAGGCCGTCATCAACGTTTGACTCATCAATAGCTGAGTTGGCGCAGACAAATCCGTGTCTGGTTTCTGTTATAATAAAATTAGGACCTATTTCAACTACCTCATTTGAGTTTTGAAGAATCGCCTCGACCAATTTAGGGTCTTTTTTGCAGATTTCTGCAACCTCAATTGCCCTTTCGCTTGGAGTTATATCATTTAAATCAATGATGTTTCCTTCGGCCTTTGATATTAACGTTTCGGCGATTAATATGATGTCACCGTCTTTTAAATCATAATCCTGAGCCTTAACGGCATCCCCGATTATTTGAGAAATGTCATCTCCTGATTTAACTAAGGGAATACCTTCTAAGCCTATTAACTTAATTTCCATAGTAATCATCTAAAAAAATAAAAAATTATGGATTATAGACGTCTATAGTCCATTCTCCATCAAAAACAGCCGCACATGAGGTTACCGGCTTTTCATATTCAGCAAAAGTGCCCTCATCAAAAATAAACTTGGCGGATTCTGTGGCTGTTTTGGCCGTGAAATCCACAGGGTCGGGAACCTGGCTTCCATAGGTTGATATGAAAGCGGCCTTGCCGTAAGGCACCTTTTCAACTAAAATCTTGCTGTCGTTTACGATTCCGATATAGCACTCATATTCATCCTCGCTTTCAGCGGAATTTACAACACCCGCAATTCTTGGAGTGTTGTAGTCGTCCTTTTCATAATCCATAGTAAGCAAGGAATATGCAAGTGCGTCCTTAATGTTCATTCCTAAAGCAATCTTGTCTGCAATTACATCCGTTTGGGATCCGTTTGAAATTATTGCCATATCACCGACAATATGAAGGCAATTGTAGGCAATGTAGATGCTTTTAAAGACATCCTTTTCAAATCCTTCCACAGGAACGACTGATGCCCTTTCGTCGAACTTGAGGCATTGCCTGTTCGGAAATGACCTGCTTGATACCCTGTAGGCAGCAAAAGGCTTTCCTTCACTATTCATCCCAATTGATAATATCCTCCCAGTATACATAGAAATCTCCTCTAAATTTAAACGTTTGGACGTTGAACAGCTTCCTGAGGGGAAACGCCACCAGGAGTAGTAATGACAATCTCTCCGGGCTTGATCGATATCTGTCCTTCATCCATTACCCGAGCCATAACCCCTACGGCGCTTCCTGAAATGGCATCTGACCTGTCAACGCCGTTGACGGTAACCTTCTGAAGGTTGGCAACAGGCACAATATAATAATCTGCGTCACCAGAAACGTCGGTCACGTTAGGCTTGCCCGTTCCGCCATCGGTAACGTCCGTTGTTGAGACGTCCACGGCTGAAAAGTTACTGGTAACAACCAGAAAAATCATAATTGTAAATAAAATATCAATAAATGGAACCAGATTGATGTTAGGCTTTTGATCGTCCAAAAACCTCTTCTTGTATGATTTGATGTCAATAGCCATATTAACCACTTATTGTCTCAGTTTACTTTCAGTAATCTCTGCATTAACATTACACTTTTCTAAAATAATATTAGAAATACTTTTATCCAACATACTCGGCTTGAATGAAACCTTGATGTTAGCGTAAGGGTCTGAGATCAGTCTCGTATTGACAACACCCTCAGCTTCCTGCAATGCCTTAACGGCACATTCCACATTGGCTTCAACTCTAACCTTAACAACTGCAAATCCCCAATTAGTCATCTTTGTGGCAAGCTCAATCTTATCCATTTCCACTTCGATAAGGCCCTGGATGTATGAATAAATCGGCAATAGAATGATAACAACAAGAAGACCCATGATAGTGGTTGTGAGTGCCACGTAGATACCTTCAGCCATTGCCGCTGTGTTCGGATTGACTCCTAAAGATTTGAAGGTCATCCAGATACCGATAACGGTACCGATCAGTCCGATAAATGGAGCAAGCTCCGTAATCGTCTTGATTGTGCTCATCCCTTTGGTCATCTTTGCAACTTCCACAATGAAAATCTGCTCCATACTTTCCTCAACCTCAGTCTTGTTCTTATAACCGATTTTAAGGGTTTCGGAAATGATACGGCTTACGGGATTTTTGAACCTGTTGATTTGCTTTAATGCCTCAACAGCTCCTCCCCTTTCCATTGAAGCGGTTACAACACCGAAAATCTCTGTGGTATCCACCTTACTAATTTTGCGAAGATATGCGATTTTTCTAAGAGCAATAATGAGACCGTAAATTCCAATGAAAAGAATTATGTATGTGATAATTCCCCCTTGGGTGAAAATGTCCATTATTCCCTCAAAGATAGGTGTAATATATTCCATAATCATAATTATCCTCTAAAAAATACATTTTATAACAATAATATATTTGTTCATATACTTAAAAATAGCTATTTTTTGAATGAAAAAAGAAAGATTCATACTTGAAAAAAAATCAAATCAGTGTAGTCTGCACATCCTTTAGCTTTGCCACGGTAGACCATGACTTTCTGACAAAATCAGGCATTTCATTATATGTGTAGTTTGAAAGGAATTTCTTAGTTGTGGGATCTGAAGGGTATCCTGATCCAATGCCCCCCATATCGGCAAAATCCCTGTTGATTTCAGCTATTGCCACATCCCTTGTATGCTTTGCAATGATTGATGCCGCCCCAACTTCGATATAGGTGTCATCTGCCTTGTGTTCGGCCTTTACGTTGGCCTTCGTTGCCCTTTCCAGTTTGTCCTGAAACCTTTCGGGCTTTACGTCAACGGCATCGACGATTACCATGTCTGATTTTAACTTCAAAATGAGTTCCTGCATTCCCTTGCGCTCGATTTCATTTAGGTTAACGCCTTTTGCCCTTAAACTGTCAATGTCTGAGGCGGAATAAATTACTGTGTCCCATTCAAACATCTTTTTAAGTTTGCGGGAGAGAATTTCACGGCGTTCGGGAGTTAATTTTTTAGAGTCCTTAACGCCCATGTTATCTAGAATATTTTCTTTTTTGTCGGGAATTACAACGCCGGCTATGACTAGAGGGCCTAAAACGGAACCTCGTCCGGCCTCATCAATGCCTAAAATATCCATTTTATCAAAAAAAAAGTAAAGTGAAATAATTGTTAAAATTATTTCATTGCTCTTAAACGAACTTCTGGTTCCAGTGCGAGAGGTTCTGCTGCGACAATTGCAGTACCTTTTGCAACGACGGTCATAGGATCGTCTGAGATTTCGATTGGAATAGCTATTTCATCGAAGATTCTTTCCTTGATTCCTCTGAGCCTGGAACTTCCTCCGACAGCAACGGAGTTGTTGTAAACGCCCATCATCAGTTCAGGGGAGAGCCTTTCAAGAATGACGTTTAAACCGTCAACGATCTGTTTCATGAACGGTTCGACTGCGTCAGCTACGAGCATTGAATCGATTACGACTTTCTTAGGTCTGTTGGTTTCGAGGGATTTTCCGATGATTTCAACGCTCAAGTTTTCGAGCTGTTCGGAACAGTGGACCATACCAACTTCGATTTTTGCGGATTCTGCATCATGAATACCTATTGCTACATCGTATCTTTCGGCTACAAGCTCGACTATTTTGTTGTCGATATCGTCTCCACCGCATCTTACGGTTTCGATATCGTTGATACCACCTAAGGAGATGATTACAATATCAGTGGAACCTGCTCCGATATCCACGACCATTGTACCGTTTGGCTCTGCGATAGGAAGTCCTGCACCAATTGCTGCTGCGAGACCTTCGCTGATTACTAAGATATTTTGAGCGCCTGCCTTTCTTCCGATTTCTTCGGCTGCGTTCTTTTCCACTTCGGATGCGTCACCAGGGATACCGATAACTATTCTTCCAACGCTTTCTCCTTCATTAATGCCTATCTGCATAGCTTTAATTAACAAAGCCTGTGCCTGTACGACATTTTCAATTACGCCTTTTTTAAGCGGCCTTACTGCAAGAATATCTTCAGGAGTTCTTCCAAGCATTTTTTTAGCTTCTTCTCCGACAGCTAAAACTTCACTAGGATCATCCTTTTTGACTGCAACCACAGACGGAATCTGGTACAAATCGAATTTGTCGCCAGACGGTTTGGCGATTACAGTGTTTAAAGTTCCCAAATCTATCCCTAAGCTGTTGCTGATAACTCTTGTATCAGTAACTTCGACTTCTTCCTCATCGTTTCCGAAAATATTCATGACTAATCCTCCGTTATAATATCTTTAAAATCGATAACAAATATCTTTTTAGATGTAGCAATACTTTGAACCCTTTCAACGTCCTTATCTTTTTCGACTGAAATAAGTATTGTAGATAAAACAACCTCATTTGCTTTGTAGAATGGTTTTAAAGCAGATTTAACAAATCCAGGTAGCTTGACGTCATCGCTTATGCCCACGTCAATGAATCCCGTGGTCTGTGATTCCTGCAGGATTGCAAATGGAATCCTTGACTTTTCGATGATTGACACGGCGTCACGTATCGTATCGTCAGGTGCGACCAGAACCATCAGGTTTGACTCCTCATTGATGTAGTAATGGGAGATTTTGATGGCCGCTCCCCGCCTTGAAATGGAAACCCTGTTGAACTCATCGATTTTACGGGAGTTTCCGTAAAGCATGATGAAATCATATTTCTTGTCCAGATTTCCTTCCTTCAATACAACGTGTTCGCGAAATAGAATCTTTACGCTGTTTTTAGATGCAATGGCTCTGTATGCAACATCATCGATTAAATCGACGTTTCCTGCAATAATGCACCAGATTTTGTCATCTACGACTTCATCATCTGATTTTACTCTCGCCGCCTGTCTAAGAATGCGTATATTATCTTCTATCATCTAACTACTCACAATTATATTAAATTAAGTTCTAAATACATTTAATCAATCGTTAAATCAATTAAAAACCTTATTTTAGCTTGATAAAAATCGCTGAATTAAGGCATTTTTAATTAAGGTCTAACAATATTAAATTACTTTAAATTCTTATATATATTTTATCTTTGAATTTATTTTTTATGGGTGAGGACAATTCTTAGCTCTGATTATAATTCTTCTGATTCAAGAAATATTACTCCATCACTTTTAAAATAACATTAAACAGTATTTAAAAGCTTATTCATAAGTTAAACTTAATAATAACGAGTTTTAAACTAATATTAAGGTTTTTATGAATTTTTGATAAAAAAATTTTTTTAAAAACTTCTAAATCATTTGAAGGATTTCAAATATTTAGTTTAAAAAAATAAGGTGAGGTTTTCTTATGGAAAAGAAAGATAATCCACTGTTTCCAAATGGATTAAATGAAATGGAAGATTTAAAAAAGAAAGAAATTCCAAGACCAAGACATAAAAAAGTGGAAAAGCCGACAGCCATTGAGGCCTTCAACGAGAAATTAGGCAAAATATTTAACTTCAATAAGGCCTTTGATGTCGGTGACGAAAAGAAAAGAAAAATCGGGATAATAATAACGACGCTAATCATTTTGACGCTGATACTGTCCGCATATTACTTTCTCATTTACGAGCCGGCACAGGAGGAGCTTGATGCTGCAAGAACTTCCAAGCTCAATGAGCTTCATGAGCTTTACAAAGGTCCTTTGGCAAGCGCAGGAAACGTATTTGCGATTGAAGATAAAATTAATGAAGCGAATAATGCCCATGAGGTCGAATCCATTGACGTTTTAAAGCTTGCAACTTCGGACTGGAAGAAGTTTCACCTGCAGTCAATCAGAACCAATACTGACAAGTTCAATCGCACGATGGCCGTCTGGGAGAATTCCTCAAAAAGCGTTGTCATGAGCGCCGATGAGGCCGTAAATATCGTAAACAGCAACGATGCTTTAAAATTATCCGAAATGATATTCAAAAAGCCGGATACGGTATCCGTTCCTATATTAATCAGTAGACTGCAGGCGGGAGCTGGACTCATTAGTGTGGGAAGCATCGTCGACATCTATAAAAACGAAAGCAGTGACTTCAACGAGACTTCATTGAACAATACCGATGCTGACGTGAGCGGCTGCACGGTCCTGTCAATAATGAGATATGACGACAGCGGCGAAATTGACGCCCAATACTCCAAATCAGACACTAAAGTATCCGGAAACACTACAAATCCGACGGAGGACACCCAGGCCTTTTCATCAAACGTCCTTGAGATGCTTAAAGGTGCAATCGCTAAGGGCTATGATGAGGAAACCACACTTGAAATGCTTCGCGATTACGGCGTCAAGCTTTCAAGCTATGAAAGGCAAATCAATCTGGGCGATCTGGACGCCGAGTACATGGTTCTTTTGGAAGTGCCACACGAGAAGGTGAATTTCATAATAAACAACATGGACAGCATCGTATTGACCATACCAACTGCAAACGCACCTTCATGGATGGAGGGCCAGCTCACTTCAACATACCAGAATGGATAAGCTATATTAATTATAGGGCCTAAAATGATTATTATGAATAAACCGAATATTACAACGATTATCGTGATTGTTTGTATTCTGATACTGGGGCTTTATGCTGCCGGAGAAGTCAATTATTTTGCTCACAAAAACGTTATCGAGAAAAACATCACATCTCCGGTTGTCATTGTCGACAAGGTTGGAATCGAAGAGAAAATCAACAACGAATCCCTTGATTTGGGGGTAATGACCGATATGGGCTCATCCATTCCGACCAAGGGGGACGTTTACCTATTCGGCCACAGGACGCTTCAGGGCTCACCTTTCCTAAGGCTCAATGAGGTCGTGCCCGGAGATACGATTATCCTTGAATGGCCTGATATCGGCGAAGTCACATACAAGGTTGTAAATCAGACTATAGTGCCTGCAACATACCAGCTGCACGAAAGCGAAACGAAAGACCATGTTCTTTTGATAACGTGTGATCCGATTGGCTCAACGGAAAACAGGCTGATTATTGACGGTCAGATGACCAACGTCAGCGGAATCGATGAAAAGATTATCGAAAGCAATCCTCATGAGTCCTATGCATATATAATAAGCGGACTCTTTTTGGTTATCGGACTGATAGTGGCATTTATCTATCCGAAAGATACTAGGATTTACATTCTCGCTACGGTTCTTATCATTTCCGCCATTCTGTTCTATTTCTGCTTCAATCCGATTTCGTCACAGGTGATTTACGATAAGATTATATTCTTAAACGGAGGCCTTTAAAATGGATGTTAATGAAAAGTATTTCTCAAATATTACTAAAAGAGAGCGTGCGATTTTCGAAGGTGGAATCAGCATGGGCGCCCTGTTTCACCAGTTCGTCGGAACTCCCGTAAGCGAAGCTACCAAAGAAAATCTTGAGCGCACAATCGAGGAGTCATTTAAATTGCAGCCTGCAATCGAGGACGTTGAGGTTAAAATCAATTTGAATGACAATACCGGCTTTGACTACATTTCCCTTTCCGGCGACATGCTTGACGTTAGAATACACACCGTCGTTGATGACGTAAAAGCAGTGATAAGAATAGAATACATTGAAGAGCTGAACTATCCTCTGATGTACGTTGAGGAGATTTAAAACAGCTCTTTTAAATCTTTCATTAATTCCTTTAAGTGGGTTTTGGTTACATGGTTCATGAGGACAATCCTTATTGCCTTCGGACATTGTGCAACTGAAACTTTCCACCCATTTATTTCTTCAAGTTCTTTAGACAATTCATCCGCTGACTTAGTTGGATGATTGAAAGCTATAATGTTGAGTTCAGGTTCAACAACCAGTTCATAACCTATTTCTTCTAGAGATTCCTTTAAAAAGTGAGTGTTATCCATTAAATTTAAGGCTAATTCAGAGTATCCCTTTTTACCAAAATATTTCAATAACGCGTAGGTTGCAGCGCTTGATGCTCCTCCGCGCGTTCCAACAACAGTTGACTGGGTTTTAACTGTCAAGTATGGTGAGTCGACAGCCATCACTTCAAGATACTCTTTTTTGCGAAAGATTATTCCTCCGGCAGGTATCGGAGCCAAACCCATCTTATGCGGGTCGACAGTTATTGATGAGACTCCCTTTAAAGTGAAATCGAATTCTGGAAACTCATATCCGGCGTTTCTTAAGAATGGTATTGAAAATCCTCCGAAAGCTGCATCAACATGGAAATAGATGTTGTTTTCACAGGCGATTTCGGATATTTCTTCTATCGGGTCGATTAAGCCCAGTTCCGTGGTTCCGGCAATTGCAACGATTGCAACCGTATTGTCGGTAATTTTTTCTCTTAATGAAGCAATGTCTATTTTATAGTTCTTGTCGATGTCGACCTCGACGATTTTAAGGTTCATCATGTCAGCGGCCTTTTTAAATGAAAAGTGAGCTGATTTGGGAATTATTATTTCTCCGTTTTTAATTCCCTTGTATTTTCTTGCATGGTTTCTTGCGGCGCGCATGGCCATGATGTTTGCTTCGGTTCCTCCGGTTACGATATTTCCGTAGGCGTTATCCAGATGAAGCAATCTACCAATGATTTTGACGGTTTCATCCTCAATGGATTTCGTTCCCTTAAACAATCCAGGATCTCCCAGGTTGCTGTCAAGAAATCTCATGTAGACTTCCTTGGCAAATGGGTGGGCTTCGGTGCACATTGAGCCTAAAATCCTTCCGTCACTGTACTTTAAGTCTTCAGCCTGGATTGAATCCAGTTCTTTCAGTATTTCATCCTTAGTTATTGGTAAATCGTTCATACAATCATCTGTTTTTGCTAAAAATATTAAAAAAAAGAAAAAAGTTTAAAAATTATTCGAGACGCTTACGGGCAGCTTCCAGAATAATTTTTTGTTCGGCTCTAGCTACGGTCTTTCTGACTTCAGCTATAGCGTCTGCATTTGAACTTACGGACGTAATTCCAAATTTAACGAGTTTTTCAACGATATGAGGTACGCTTCCTGCCTGACCACAGATACTGCATGTTACACCGGCTTCAGCGCATTTCCTGATTGTCCTTTCAATCAGTTTCATTACTGCAGGGTGCTCTTCAGTATAGTGCTTTGCAACGAACTCGTTGTTTCTGTCAACCGCAAGAGTGTACTGGGTTAAGTCGTTGGTTCCAAGACTTACAAAGTCAACGCCGATTTTTAAGTATTCGTCGATTATAATTGCGGCTGCAGGGATTTCAACCATCATACCGAAGTCTACGTCCTTGTGAGGAATGAATCCGACTTCAGCACACAGTTCCTTAGCCTTAACCAATTCAGCAGGAGACTGTGATAATGGAATCATGATGCCTATGTTTGTGTATCCCTTTTCGTGCAGTTTCTTAATGGCCTTGAATTCGCATTTAAGGATTTCAGGCTGGTCAAGCTCCCTTCTGATACCTCTCCAACCGAGCATTGGGTTATGTTCGCGAGGTTCGTTTTCACCGCCTTCAAGGGTGATGAATTCATCTGTAGGAGCGTCCAGGGTCCTGTACCATACAGGTTTTGGATAGAATGCGTCTGCAACAATCTGAACGTTGTCTGCAATTGTGTCGATTAGCTCGTCTTCCCTTCCGTCTGCGATGAATTTTCCAGGGTGGACTCCGGCGGTTAACATAAGGTGTTCGGTTCTTAAAAGTCCTACACCGTCTGCACCGGTAGCGGCAGCCCTTTCGGCAGCTTCGGGCATACTTACGTTTGCCTTGACTTCAGTTACTGTTAGAATTGGAGCTTCAGCGGCTACAACAGTCTGAGCAGCTGCTTCTTCCTTGACTTCAGTGATTCCTTCAAATACGAGACCTTTCTTACCGTCTAAGGTAACGCCTGTATTTTCCTTTAAGGTTTGAGTGGCGTCTCCGGTTCCTACAACACAAGGAATACCGAGTTCACGTGAAATGATTGAAGCGTGACAGGTTACTCCTCCTTCGTCGGTTACGATACCGCTTGCCCTTCTCATTGCAGGCACCATGTCAGGAGTGGTCATTGTGGTAACCATGACGTCGCCTTCTTCGATTTTGTCAAGTTCGTCGATGTCTAAAACGATTTTAACCATACCTGTTGCAATACCAGGGCTTGCGCCTAAACCTCTTACGAGAACGTCTCCTTCAACGCCTGCGTCTTCAACTGTCGTTTCTTCAACGTCGCCTAAGGTTGTGATAGGCCTTGCCTGTAATAAGAATAAATTGTCCCTTTCGAATGCCCATTCGGTATCCATTGGCTCGCCGTAGTGTGCCTGTACCCTTTTACCCATTTCGGTTAATTCTATGAGCTCTTCGTCGGATAATACTCTTTCTTTTCTTAATTCTTCCGGAACGTCAACCTTTACACTTGTTCCGCTTTCGTCGTTGGTATACATTACCTTCTTATCGGATATCGTTACGTTTAAAATTTCATTGTTGGCCTTGGCAACCTGATAGTTGTCTGGAGTTACGTCACCGGACACTACAGCCTCACCGAGACCCCATGATCCTTCGATTAATGCGATGTCTTCACCGGTGGATGGGTTTACGGTAAACATTACACCGGCCTTGTCTGCAACAGCCATCTTTTGAACTACAACAGCTATTAAAACTTTTGAGTGTTCAAAGTTGTTTTCTTCTCTGTAGAAAATTGCCCTTGCCTCAAAGAGGGATGCCCAACATTTTCTGATATATTCGATTACCTCATCGTCTCCGCTTACATGAAGGAAAGTGTCCTGCTGGCCTGCAAATGAAGCTTCAGGAAGGTCTTCAGCGGTTGCGGATGACCTGATAGCAACGTCAGTGTCTTCCTCGCCAACTTTTTGACAAAGCTGGTTGTAGGCTTCCTTAATGAACATTATCATGTCTTCCGGAATAGGAGTTTCAATGATGATTGACTTGATTTCTTCGGCTGCAGCCTGAAGAGCCTTGGTATCATTGATGTCGATTTTATCAAGAATGTCTAAAACTTTATCGTTGATTCCAGAGTCTTCCATGAATTTTTCATAAGTTCCTGCAGTTACTACAAAGCCAGGCGGTACAGGAATGCCAGCTTGGGTCAGTTCTCCCAAATTAGCTCCTTTTCCACCTGCAATCCCAATATCAGATTTATTTAAATCCTCAAATTTCTGTACGTACATGAAAATAACCTCTTGGTTTTACAATTGAAAAAGTAAAAATAACTTAGTCAATAATACTATTATTTTTAATTTCTATGATTAAAATAGTTTTTCTTTGGATTTTTTATTGGTGAGTTGTACTTGGAAAAGCTATTGAAATATTGGATTTTGGTATGATTAAATTAATGCTTTAGGTTTAATGTTTGTGTTTAATTGTTTGTGAAGTTAATTTAATTGATTGTGATGTGGAAAAAAGAAAAAATGTTTGGCTTGATACACATACTATGAGTAAAGTAATTGAGTTTCAACTTTAGGGATGTTATCGCAATTGTCTGTGATGGCGTTTAGCTTAAATGAATTGTTGTTATTTCGGATAATGCAGTTTAAAGTGATTGAATCTTTTGTTACCTTTATTTTAAGAGTTATTTTATTTAAATCATTTAAATAAGATTTGTTTGCGTTAAAGAGTTTTGAAGCATTCAGGAATTCAACCGCCATGGGCTTATCGTTAATATCCAAATCCAAAATTACGTCATTATCCAGTTCAACGGAATGCTTATATTTATAATGATTAATCAGACAGATGAACAGGGAATCTCCATTGTCGTCATAATCATATTCTGCTTGATTGTTTGACATTTTACTTCACCAATAAGAATCTCATTAATCTAATCTTCTTTGAAATTCATGGGTTTCGATTAATCCCAATGCCAAAACCCTTTTATCGTTTTTGTTTAGTTTAAACCTTTTGTTTTCAACTTCCAAAATGCCAATGTCTTTTAATTGCTTCAAATGATTTTGAACTCTTTTCTGTGAAACATCAGCCATTCGAGATATTTCTTCAACAGTCAAAAAATAATCTGTGTAGCCTAATAGTTCTTCGAGTATTTTAATTCTATCATTTTCGCCCAAAAATTCATCCAATATCATAAAAATCACCTGAAATTCTGATAATATTAAAATCCTCTTATCTGAGATAATTTTTTTAATTCAACAGCATTTAATTCAGATTCAACATCAATAATTCCCGTAATGTTTTCAAGGACATTATTTCCTTCGGGTTTATCATGATTAAGTGAATCCAGAATCTTTTTTGGGTTTAAAACCTTGTTTGGGATTGGATTATTCTGTTTAACATTTGGTGAAATATGATTAATAGACATTATTTTTCCTCCTTTAGATGGTTAATATCAAGTATGTGGTGTTTTAAGCTAAGACAAGATTATGTCTTAAGAAAAAAACATCTTTAAAGATTATTATGTGGGACGTTACTTATATACTCTTTGAAAAAATGAATAAAATCCGGAGCGTTGGAATTTTCAGAGATTTAAAAATTTCCTGTTTTGGTGAATTAAAAAATAAAAAAAGTGTTAAGGAAAATTAATTTCCCTAACTTGAAATGGTAACTTTGTTTGCGGCGTTCATTCCGTTATAGCTGGAAGTAATAATGTATTCGCCGGCCATCAGGTTAATGTTCAACCTTGCAATACCGTCATCACCGGTAATTCTTTCATAGAAGACTCCGTTGATGTTGAAGGTTACTTTCTGACCAGGATATGCTTTACCCTGACCGTCAAGAATCTTGGCTTCGAACTTGGATCCGTCCTTGTATTTCATGACCAGGTCATGGGTTTCAATAACGGATAAGACCTTGATTTTGTTTGATGCCATTAAACCATTGTACTCGGCCGTAATAGTATATTCGCCAGGTTCAAGGTTGATGTTCATTTTAACGTAACCGTCATCGTTGGATGTTCTCGTATAAAAGACTCCATTAATATTTAACCTTACAGCTACACCTGCCTTTACAGGATTGCCTTTTTCGTCAAGTATTCTAAGTGAATACTGTGAAGCGTTCTTGTAATACTTGGTCAGATCGTAGTTTTCAACGATTGTAGGCAATACAGTAATGATATTCGTGTACTGTTCGGTTGAATTAGGGTTTTTAGCCGTAATTACGTACTCGCCAGGGTTCAGGTTGATGTTCATACGTGCAACACCTTTCTCGTTGGTGTAACGAGTATAGAAAACACCGTTGATGTTGAACTCGACAGCAGTGTTGTTAGCTAATGTATTACCTGCAGTATCATAGAAGGTTGCATAGTACTGGGTTCCGTTTCTAAACATCTTAGTAATGTTTTCTCCGGAAACCGTTTCCTTGATTGTTACGGTTGATGAAAATTCATAAACATCATAACGAGTCGTAATCGGATAAACACCACTGTTAAGGTTTATTGCCATTGAAGCGATACCGTTGCTATCAGTGACTCTGGCGTACGTATTTCCGTTAATTGTAAAATTAACTGAAACATTAGTAACAGGATTTCCTTCATTATCGGTCAAATTAGCTGTAAAGCGTTCAGGACCATGATAATATTTAATCAAGTCTGGAGCATTAATTACAATATAGTAATCGCTGATATTGAATGAAACATCATTTGATATGGAAGATTTGTGATTAACATCCCCAGTATAGGCTGCTTTTGCAGTGTAATTGCCTGCAGTCAAGTTAGACAAGGCATATGTCGCTTTAGAATCAGCTAAAGATGCAGTATAATTTTCACCGTTTACAGTGAATACAACTTCACCTGTCGGATTGGTGGAGTTGACGGTTGCAGTTAAAGTAACGTTTTTACCATTAACCGAAAATGAGAGGGTTGTGTTGGTGCTGGCCTGATTAACAGTAACCTTTGCATCAGCAGTGATATCCTTGTAATATGCAACTGCATCATAAACGCCAACATCTAAATCAAGTTCACAGTAGGCTTTACCTTTATTATCAGTAGTTACACTTTCATTTTTACCATTCAGATTAACAGTAATGTTTGCACCACTTACAGGCAGAGCATTTTTGGTTAAAGTAATTTCTAGAGATTCAGGACCACCATAATACTTAGTCACATCTGATGCGGTTAAATTAATTGATGGTTCGCCGGATTCAATAGTTAATGGAATATTGGCTTTAAAAGAAGAGAATTTGCCATTTTCTGAATATGAAATCATTGTATCCCAGGTACCTGAAGAAACGCTGCTTAAATCAAAATCAACTTTACCTTCAGAATCAAAAGCCTTTTTAAATGATTCGCCTGCAATGTCAACTGACACTTCACCGGATGCGTATTCACGAGCCATATCAAATCCATCGGAATAAACAGATAATGACAATATATTATCATAGAATGTTATTCCTCCACCATAATCACCGGGAGTGTTGTCCTTAAACTCTATATCCGTCAAGGAGATTGTCATATTAGGATGTTTATAACTGAGTTCATTGTTAAAATAGAGTGCCCCGTTATCACCTTTATTTTCAATAAATGAGGACTTTTCAATGGTTATATTGGAACATGACCCGATAGCACTGCCTCCCAGAGTTGCATTGTTATTTACAAATTGGCAATTTGAAACACTCACGAGGGATGAGATCCTACTATAGTCATAGCCTCCGATGTCATAAACTTCCAATGCTCCACCTGAAGTTGCAGTGTTGTTGATGAAGTTACAATTAGTTAGATTAGCAGATCCCTGAAGCCATACAGCTCCGCCGCTGCCGAATTCATATCCGTCTTCAAAGATGCCGAAAGCCCAGTTATTGGTGAAATTGGAATTTTCAATATTTCCTGAAGTAAAGAACAATGCTCCTCCATAATAAGTGGCTGAGTTATTGTCAAAATTACTCTTAGTCACGTTAACTGTGCCAAAAACATTAAGAGCACCTCCTTGATAAAGTGAGGAACAATCCGTGAAATTACAATTGTTTACGTTTAATTTATTTGCAGAGACTGCACCTCCATTCAAAATGGCGCTGTTATTGTTGAAATTGGAATCCTTCAAAAGACCCTCCTCTGCATCCCAATAAAGGGCTCCGCCTGTGCTTGCAGAATTTTCAACAAAATTACAGTTGCTTACAGTACCGTTTTCACCTTCCCAGTAAACGGCACCCCCACTAATATATTCATCACCATAACCTTTAGCAACATTATTAATAAAGTTACAATTGCTTAAAATACTGTTATCACCATGACCGTTGTATATGGCTCCTCCACCATGTTCAAATTCACTATCTACAACATTAGATGTGAAATTACAGTTATCTACTAAAAGAAAAGCTCTGAAATTATATTCTGGTGCCATATTGCTTACGGTTGCAATAGCGCCACCATAACTTACCTCATCTGAAGATGCCTTGTTGTTTTCAAAGGATGAATCATAGATAAAAACGTCAGAACGTACTGAAATGGAAATTGCACCACCATAATTTGCTTCTTCTGATGATAAAGCATTATTTTTAAATGAAGAATTGCTTATATAGACATCATGTCCATAAGAAATACTGACAGCACCTCCTTCAAATACGGCATGGTTATCTGTAAAATCATTATTATCCATAGTAATATTGCTTGAATAGGCGCTTAAAACCGCACCGCCTTTTATTGCACGGTTGTTTTTAAAATCACTATTGCTGATGGAAACATAATTGGAGGAACGGATATAAACGGCACCACCATTGTTATATGCTGAATTTTCATTGAATCGGCAATTATCGATTTCTATATTTTCAGCGCTTTCAATACGAATTGCGCCGCCGCCCTCCATGGAAGGGCCTTCATTATTTTCAAAGGAACAGTCGGTGATTTTAATATCACGGCTTTGCTCATCAATGAAAATGGCAGAACCTCCTAGAGATTCAGAGCTTAAACCATTGTCAGAGAAAGTACAGTTAATAATTTCCAGATTTTTAAATGAACCGATATAAATTACGCCGCCATCATCATTATAGCCCAATTCATGTCCATCGCCTGAACCGTCATCATCAGGATTATAATCATCACCTGAATCATAGGAATCAGCATAATCAAGATTTTTGAAAACCATGTTTTTAAGAGTCACGCCATCGGATTCGATGCTGAAAACCCTATCAAGATATGAACCCGTCATGTCAATTATAGCGCCCTTACCATCTATAACTCCAGGTTGAGTAATATTAATGGTGCCGCCGGAATCATAGGTATAAATACTCTTGGTTAATGTAATATTTCCCCCAGAACCCGCTTCACCAATCAGTTGTGAATAAGTACCAGGATTATCGTTTAAAACTTCATTGTTTTCTTGAGATACGCTTAAGGTATCATCAACTACCTGATTTACATCATCTGCCGCCGATACGCCAGCTATTGAGACAATGAATAAAATCAGACAAATAAAAATTAAAAATTTCTTTTTCATAATTTTTACTCCAAAATATTTGAATTACCAAATAAAGCATTTAACTTCCTTTATAGAATAAATGCTTAAATGATACTTAAAGTTTTATCAAAAGATATATAAATATATATCGATTTTAAAGAAAATAAAAGCGTTTTCGAAAAATTAGAGTAAAAATAAGCTATTTAACACTACAAATAAAAAAAACACTGAATATTATTCAAAAAAATAAAAAAAAGGTTAAGGAAAGTTGATTTCCCTAACTTGAAATGGTAACTTTGTTTGCGGCGTTCATTCCGTTGTAGCTGGAAGTAATAATGTATTCGCCAGCCATCAGGTTAATGTTCAACCTGGCAATACCGTCATCACCAGTAATTCTTTCATAGAAGACTCCGTTGATGTTGAAGGTTACTTTCTGACCAGGATATGCTTTACCCTGACCGTCAAGAATCTTGGCTTCGAACTT